>JAQCLA010000057.1 GCA_027592105.1 Pseudomonadota bacterium
TGGCGGGGCCGAAGATATTGGTCGGGTTGTCCTTGTTCCAGTTGTCAAACCACTTGGGAAACATGGCTCAGTTACCTCCCGGCGCGATGCCACCGAAATCTTGATAGGTGCCGTAGGCCTCGTAGCCATAAGCGCCCAGATATTCGGGTGCGAAGTTGTGTTCGATGGCCCAGATGAACCAGTTGTCCACGACTGTGCCTGTCAGCAAGATGCCGATCCCGCCGGTGATGGGGGTCAACACGGCGAACCACCAAGCCCAGCGATGGATACCTTCCATCGTGGCGTTGAAGCCCATGGTCCAGCGCCAGAACAGGCCCGCACGCTCGGATGCCGTGCCGCGGTCGTAGATCTGCTCCAACTCGCGGTCGCCGCCATAGCGAGAAACCGCCAGAATGGTCGCGCCATGCATGGCGAACAGCAAGACCGAGCCATAAAGGAACACGATCGAAAGCGCGTGGAACGGGTTGTAGTAAAGGTTCCCGTACCGGATCGAGAAGGCCGTGGTCCAATCAAGGTGTGGGAAGATGCCGTAAGGCACAGCCTCCGACCAAGATCCCATCAAGACAGGACGGAACAGGCCCAAGACAAGGAACAACCAGATCGCCGCAAGGAAGGCCCAAGCGATATGTTTGCCCATCTTGTGCTGCGCGGCCAAAAGATAGGTCCGCAACCACCAGCTCATCACCGAGACCAGCAAGAAGAAGCTGGAGATGATATACCAGCCACCATCATTGAGCGGCGGCATCGATAGCCCATGCTCCGGGCCGGGTGGTTCCAGCGCCAGCCAAAACAATTGGCGGACGAATTGCGTCAGCGACCAATCGACCTGTGCCAGCATGTTGAGGCCAACGATGTTGAACCACAACAAACCGGTCGCCATGCTGATCACGCCAGCCCAGCCCAGATAGATCGGGCCAATCTGTGCGTTGCCCAGCCACCCGGCGAGGTTCGAGAACGTCGCCGTGCGGGTGCGGTCACCGCCTTGGATATTGTCTTCCATGGCCATGCCCATTTCGGGCTCACCACGCACCTGCACCTGGGTGAAGATGTTTTGATATTCGAAGTAGGCCATCAGTTGGTCCCTCCTGCGACGACGGGCGCGTTGGTGCCGTAGGTCTCAAGGAAAGTGGAGGTATGCACCGGGCCTGCATCGGGCCAGATCGGCAGATCGAGCCACCAATTCCACCATTCGGGCCAGCCGGAGGTCCAGACCGGGCCAGAGATGATGATACAGACCGCGCTCCAGAAACCGGCATTCAATGCCAAGAGCAGACCCACACGATGGATGCCCAAGGTGCCGATCGAATAGCCGATGAAATCCCGGAAGAAGGTATCTTCATGATCGGGCGTCTTGGCCTGCTCACCCTTTTCGGGGTTGGCCGCAGACAAGATCAAGCCACCATGCAGCGCGAGCGCAAAGGTCGTCGCAAAGAAGAACGAGACCGCGATCATATGCGCCGGGTTATAGTGGAAGTGCAGATAGGCGTAGCCGACATTCGACACCCAATCGAGGTGGCTGAAAATGCCATAGGGGAAAGCATGCCCCCATGCGCCCATCAAAAGCGGGCGGAATACGACCAGCGTCACATAGGCGAAAATCGCAAAGCCGAAAGCGATGGGAACATGATATCCCATGCCGAGCTTGCGGCTGATCTCGACCTCGCGCAGCGCCCAGGACACGAAGGCCCCGATCGCGCAGAAGGTGATGATCTGCCAAAGACCGCCCTCCATGAGCGGTGCAAAGCCGAGCCCATAGCTCAGATCAGGAGGCGCGATATTGATCGTCCAGGGGTTGAAGTTGCCATCCATGGCAGCTCCCCAGAAGATAAGGATCGTGCCCAACAAGGCGAAAAAGGCTGTCGTGACCCCGAAAAAGCCCACGTAGAAGGGCCCAACCCAGAAGTCGAACAGATCGCCGCCAATCAGCGTCCCTCCGCGGACGCGATATTTTTTTTCGAAGCTTAGCAAAGCCATGCGTCTGTCTCCGCGTTCGGCGGCGTCAACGGGCAGTGCCGGTCAGCCGTCAATAAAATCGTTCGGATCGCTGCGGGCAAAGCGGAACGGCCCCGCCCGCAGCAAAAGTTTCCGCGCCAATGGTTGGCACGGTGTCGCATCAGCCGCCAAACCCTGCGGTTGCAGCAGCGGACTCAAACCAGTTCAGGCCGGACGACAGAACCACCAGGTGGATCATCGCCGCGAGAAGGAACAAGAAGACACCCTGTGCCACGAACACGCGGCGGGGGTCGAAAATGAGCCAGATCTTGTAGAATTTAGCCATGATTTAGCTCCTTCTCAGAACCAGGGTGCCCAGATGTACGTGGCAAGGTGAGCGACAAGGGCGACGGCCGCAAACAGCCAGAGCCCGCTCATGTATACCGCGTGCAGCTCTTGCGCCTGCTCGTCAGTAAGACCTGTGAAGGACAGGTCGGAATTATCAGCCATTTAACTTTCCTCCGGAACGTTAGACCGATGCCGCGAACCCCGCGGCCGGGCCCCGACAAGGCCTCATTGCCCTGTCGGCCATCCACCCCAGCCCACTTGCGCGGAATTGGGTGAATTCAGTATCGGCTCCGGTCGTCACGCCGAGTGTCTCTTGTTGGCTCTGCTGCCCGCCTGTGGTCTGACGACAGGCAAGAATGGGCAGATCAGGGCCGCTTCACGCCGAAAAGATCATCGGTGTGATAATGCGTGCCTGTGACCAGGCCCGCTTGATCGGGCCTTTCTCGGTCAGGCTTCCGGTGCGGATCGCCGCCAGCGCCCAAGTCAGGGTCGCCAGTGGCAGCGTCGCCACGAAAATGATTGCGAAATAGACCATGAATTCGGCCTTTGGCGTCTTGTGCCGCGCGACCGGATGGTCGGAGGTAAAGTCTGTCATCTTTCCTCTCCCTCGTTGAAATCGAACCCGGCCGGCGCCAATGCACGGACGGTATCTTTCATGACCCGCTCAGCCCCACTGGCGAGCGCCGTCTTCTCGGCGGCATCGCGCAGCGTCTTAGCGGCGGAAATGCGGGTCAAAACTGGGTGTTCCTCGACGATCCGGTCGAGAAGCGCCTGCGCGTCGACATCCCAAGGGAAATCGCGGCGCAACGTTGTGGGGGTGGCCTCGCTGCTGTCCATCTGGCTGCCCAGGGGCAGAATGTGGAACAGCGCATCGAACAGGCCGTTGCAGACCTCCTGCAACATATAGGTGGCACCCGCGTAACCCATGAAGGGCGTGCCGGTCGCGCGCCGGATCGCGGCACCCGGAAAGCTTGCAGGGATAAATGCGGGCTTGGGTCCATGCCCTGCCGCCATCTCGGCCAGATACATCTTCTCGTTGATCGAGCCCATCAAGATCAGCGGCCGCTTCTGGCTCACCAATGCGCGCACTTGGTCATTGTCGGTCTTGCGCCCCGCCACGCGGGCAACCGCAAAGGCGCAAGGCAGGCCCAGATCGGTCTCGAGGAATTGGCGCACACCACGGGCATAAGTCTCGTTGGCCACGATGCCGAAACTGGCTGTAGCAAAGAAATCTTGGGTCACCGAGCGCCACAGATCCCAGACAGGCTTGATCGTGGAGTGCTTTTCGCGCGCGATAAAGGGTTCGGGGTCCAGCCCCAGCAACTCACCCAGCTTGCGCAGGAATTTCGTGGTGCTCTCCACCCCGATCGGCGCTTGCAGATAGGGCTTGCCCAGAACCTCACACAAACCGCGACCGAATTCGCGATACATGCAGATATTCACATCCGCATTCACCAGATTGCGCATCTCGGCCAAATGGCTTCCCAAGGGCATGACCATATTGACCTCGGCCCCGATCCCTTCGACCAGCCGCCGGATCTCGTGCAGATCGCTGGGCATGTTGAAGGTGCCATACATCGGCCCAAGGATATTGACCCGTGGTGCCGCACCTTCTTCGCGCGGCTTTTCGGGCGGCATGCGCCCCTTGGTCATGCCGAACTCGGTAAAGATCCAGGTCATCGCGCGGTCGGCGCTTTCCCACTGATCCTCATCGATGGTGCGCGGCAGAAAACGCTGGATATTGGTACCCATCGGCGTCACGCCGCCGCCGATCATCTCGGCGATCGACCCCGTGACAACAACGCTCGGCAAGGCCGGGTCCAACACACCCCAAGCGCGCTTCATCGCACCTTCGGTGCCGTCGCGGCCAAGCTCTTCCTCGCCCAGTCCCGTGGTCACGATGGGCAATTCATGCGGCGGCAAACCATCGGTGTAATGCAACACGCTGGTCACCGGCAGGTTTTCACAACCCACCGGCCCATCGATGATGACCTGCAACCCCTTCACCGCGGTAAAGGCATAGACCGAACCCCAATAACCACCCGCGCGATCATGATCCTGGATCAGCATGACACCGCTCCAGTCTTCTTCGTTTCAAAAATATCCCGGGGGGTCTGGGGGGCAGCGCCCACCAGCGGATCGGCCCGTAGGGCCGAAACGATATGATGAACCGCGCTCATATCATCTGCTCCGCTTGGGCGGCACGCGCGGCCTTGTCGAGTTTCTTTTGATGCGCAGCGCGAAAATCAGGGCGCAGGTTCGGCGCACCTTCCCAAATCCCGGCGGTATCGCCTTCGCCAACACCGGCAAAGAATTCGCGCATATGATCCATGCGGCCCTTGTTGGCCATGGCTGCATTGACCACTTGGCCGAGTGAGCCTGCACCAGCCGGCCCCATCAGGGGGCGGGCGGAAATCAGATTGGTGAAGTACAGCGACGGGATGCCAAGCTCTTTGCCCTTCTGCACCACGGGCGTGGTGCCGATGGCGAGATCCGGCTTGATTGCTTCCATCGCGGCGCAATCATCCTCAAGGCTGGCGCGGAACTTGATCTTCACGCCGCGCGCCTCGAGCCATTCGATATCAGGCGCCGACCATTTCGTCTTGGGGCAAGCGCTGCCGACATAGGGCACATCCGCGCCGCTTTCGATCAGCAGACGTGCAACCAAAAGTTCGGATCCCTCATAGCCCGAAAGCGTGATCGTGCCCTTGATCGGGTTGGCGGCAAGGCCCGCCTTGATCGCGGGCAGGAACGCGTTTTGCGCTGCCGCGATCTTGTCAGCACCCACGCCATAGGCGGCACCGATCGCAGCCAGCCAAGCGGCAGTGCCGTCAAGACCCACAGGGGCAGAGCCCACGATGGTGCGGCCAGCCGCTTCGAACTCGCGGATCGCCGCGGTGTAGAACGGGTGGATCGCCGCCACGACTTGGCTATCCAACGCAGAATAGAGCTCGCGCCACTCACGACAGGGAACGACCGGACCTGCCGCCAGACCGAGTGGCGCGAGCATCCCTCCAATACCCAATGGGTCTGCAGGGAACATTTCGCCCAACAGGGTCACTGTCGGACGGTCTGATTTACCCGAAACGGGGGCTTGAACTGGGCCGGCCTCCACTTCCCGTCGGGCATAGTTGAGCATCGCACCTGCAAGGACGTCTTTTGCCTCTGCATGGGTGGGGATGCCAAAGCCGGGTACGTCGATGCCGACGATCCGGACTCCGTTGATCTCGTTGGGCAACAGGCGAAGCGGCACACCCGATGCGGTCGGCACGCAAAGATTGGTGACCACGATGGCGTCGTAACGCTCGGGGTCGGCCATATCATGCACGGCTTCGCGGATGTCTTCGAACAATTTGCCAGTGACGAGTGTCTCGGAATTGAAAGGCACATAGCCGACAGAGCGGCGCGCGCCGTAGAAATGGCTCACAAAGGTCAGGCCATAGACGCAGCAGGCCGAACCGCTCAGCACGGTGGCGGTGCGCCGCATCCGCAGGCCCACGCGCAAGCTGCCAAAGGCAGGGCACATGGATTGCGGTTTGTCATGCGGGCCTTGGGGGTAATCCTTGGCGTATTGGTCAAGGATCTCGGATTTGCCCGCCATCCGTGCGGCCTTTTCCATTTCACCGGCACCGGCATGGCAGCCCAAGCCATCGCCACCTTGCGGTGCGACAGCGGGCGCGCTGGCGTCGACATTCGCCTCACCCCGGATCACCGGGGCGTCGGCCGTGTCGTCGTAGCGGACCTCTCTGAAATCATCGGCCATCTGCGTCACGCCTCGTCGTAGATGACTTCGAGGGACGGCTTGTGAACCGCATTCTTGCCGCGCATATCCATATCGGTGGCAGGCTCAAGCGTTATGCCAGCGCCTGTTTCCGATCCATCGAACAGCTGCAACAGCTGGTCTTGGTTCAGCGCGACGGGCTTCATCGGCGGCGCGACGGCGACATGGTCGCCAAGCGCGGCAAACAAGCTGCCCCATTCGCTTTCAGCGGTGCCGACGATTTGGTAATTCGCCGATTTCTTGCGCAGATCGTCGTTTTGCGGAATGGCGGCCAGGATCGGGATGCCAACAGCCTCGGCAAAGGCTTGCGCCTCGCCCGAGCCGTCATCCTTGTTGATCACAAGGCCAGCAACGCCGACATTGCCGCCCAGCTTGCGGAAATATTCCACCGCCGAGCAAACGTTGTTGGCCACATAAAGCGACTGAAGGTCATTCGAGGCGACCAAGATCACCTTTTGCGCCATGTCGCGTGCGATGGGCAGGCCAAAGCCGCCGCAGACCACATCGCCCAAGAAGTCGAGCAGGACATAGTCGAAATCCCAATCATGGAAGCCCAGCTTTTCGAGAAGCTCGAAACCATGGATGATCCCGCGACCGCCACAGCCGCGCCCGACCTCGGGGCCGCCAAGCTCCATCGCGAAAACACCGCCGCGCTTGAAGCAGACATCGCCGATTTTCACTTCCTCGCCTGCCAGCTTTTTCTGGGTCGAGGTTTCGATAATCGTGGGGCAGGCCTTGCCGCCAAACAGCAACGAGGTGGTATCCGATTTCGGGTCGCAGCCGATCAACAGCACGCGCTTTCCCTGTTCGGCCATCATGTGGCTGAGGTTTGCGAGCGTGAAACTCTTGCCGATGCCGCCCTTGCCGTAGATCGCGATGATCTGCGTTTTCTTGGTCGGCTCGCCCTGCGGCACCTCGAGCGTGGGCTCATTGGCTTCTTCGCGCAGCTTGGCGTCGTAATCACGCAGGTTTGGAACATCGAGGCTCATGCGGCGTTCTCCCTTTTTGGTCCAACCGCTTCACTGCTTGAGGATGTCCAGTTCAGGATCATCTTCAGGCAAGCCGGGTCTTCGAACGCGGTCTGATACGCACTCTCGGCTTGATCAGCGGATGCGGTATGCGTGATCAGTCCCGACAGGCTGAGTGCGCCATGGTCGATCAGGTCACGCGTTGCGGTAAGATCTTCGCGGGTCCATTCTGCAGCGATGCGAAAACGGGCCTCCCGAAGGAATGCGGGCGGAAAGGCGAATTGCAGCGGCTCGGGGTAAAAGCCCGCCAAAACGATCTCGCCGCCCTTGGCAAGCCTGCCGACCATCGTGTCGAGCAGGGAGGACACACCCGAAGCGTCATAAATGCAGCCGTAGTCGCGGCGCGGATCGGCATCGGGATGAATGACATCATAGCCAAGACCGCCCTGTTGGCGGTCGGCGTTGATTTCCCAAACGGTCGGGGCTGGCCCACCGGCGGCAATCGTCAGCCGCGCCAAAAGGCGGCCGAAAACACCGTGACCAATGATCAGCTCGGGCAGTCGGGTGTTCATGCCTGCAAGGGCATGGCGGGCGGTCGCGGCCAGCGCCAAAAGCGCGCCCTCGGCCCCAAGTGCCGGGTCGATCCGCACAACGCGATTGGCGGCGGTGACCAAACGGCTTGCGGCACCGCCGAACAGCCCCTTGACCTCACCATAGCAATTCGCGCCGGGCACGAAGACGACATCACCCACCTTGAACCCGGTGCCGTGCCCTGCGGCGACAACTTCGCCGGCGGCCTCGTAGCCGGGGACAAGCGGATAACCCATTCCGGGAAAGGGCGGCATCTCGCCCGACCAGAACAGCTTTTCGGTGCCTGTGGAAATACCCGAATGACGCACATCCACCACAAGGTCATCAGGACCGGGATCGGTCAGGTCGAGTTGACCTAAGCCGAGGGTCTTGGGGCCTTGAAGGATGACGGCGTTCGAGATCACGGGTGTCTTTCCTGACATGAGCGCAAGCACACAAGAGAATCCTGCACCTGCGGCAACTTGACTGTCAGTTTATCCTGACACTATTTTATGTCAATCCAAATAGACACATGTGTCAGGTTTTCTTTACGCCTTGCGGGCTTGCACCACGGAAGTGATGAAAGGTCGGCCTGTCTTGGGCACCACGATATCGACAAAACCGGCCGCCTGAAGATGCCCGGAAATCTCAGCGGCGCTGCGCGCGCGCCCTGTTCCCATGGCAAGGCAATACAGGCCAAAATAGGCGTCGCCCGCCCGATTGGGGTGCGCGCCGCCTGACATCGGTTCGCTGATAATAATCCGCCCGCCTGCCGGAAGTGCGGCATGCGCCTTGGCCAAAAGCATGCGTACCGTATCGTCGGAATGATCGTAGAGAACCCGGATCAGGCTGATCGCATCGGCACCAGCGGGCAGCGTATCGGTGCGAAAACTACCGCCCGTGATCGTGACGCGATGGGCAAAGCCCGCATCGTTGAACCGCTGCGTTGCCGGCGCGATCACTTGCGGCAAGTCGAACAAATGCAGCGCGAGATTAGGGTATGCACGCCCAACCGCGGCAAGAAAGGCACCCGTTCCCCCACCCACATCCAAAAGCCGCGTCACACCGCCAAGATCCATCGCGCCCAGCGCCTCTTGCGCGACAAGGGTTTGGCTATCGGCCATCAGCTGGGAATAAGTAGCGGCGACCTCGGGGTCGATCTTGCCGCTTGCGCCGAAAACATAAGGCCAGAACGCGGCCAACTCGGTTGCGGGCGCATCACGGAAAAAGGCGACGGGGTCGGCCATGTCACGATAAAGCACATCATGGTGGCGGATCATCTGCGCAAGGCCCGGAATACCCGGAAGCGCCGCACCCAGACGACCCAGACCATAGCGTCCATCGCTTGTGCGTTGCATCAAGCCCAGCGCGCTGGCCGCTTGGCATAGAACCCACAACCGATCGGGGGCGACACCAACCCGAAGGGCCAAAGCCTCAACACTGCGGGGGCGGTCAGAGAGATGATCGGCCAAATCCAAAGCGACAAAGGCCATCAAAACCTGGCTATGCAAGAACCCCGCGACCAGATCGAACAGCGCCTCGCCATCCTTGCGCGCGACACGCGCAGCAATCGGTGTGCGCGCGGCCCAGCGCTGAAACCGGTCCGAACGCAGCAAACCCGTACGCCACGCATAGATCCGATCGCGCAGGCGCGGGCGGTCATCTTGCATGGGGTCGGCCACGGACATCGGCTTAAATCATCTGGTTTGCAGGAAGCACTGGCGTCAACCGCTCGGCGGTCTTGCGCACCAAGGCCGCCAAGGCCGCCTCACCCGCGCAAGAGGGGATGGAGGAAATCGCACCGGACAGGATATCCTCGAGCCGTCGGATCGCACCGCGCACGCCAAGGGCGGCGACTGCATTCGGGCGGCCGTTGATTTCGTCTTGATGGGCGGGCTTGCCCAGCGTCGCCTCGTCATAAAGCGCATCGCGCAGATCATCGGCGACCTGAAACGCCTCGCCGATGCGCGCGCCAAGCTCTGTCCAAGCCTCGGGGTCTTCGCCCGCTGCCGCTGCACCCATCCGGGTGGCCGCCACAAACAATGCGCCGGTCTTGGCGCGGTGATAGGCGGAAAGATCGATCTTCGCTTCGCTTTCCCAGCCTTGGCCGGCGCAGATGCCGCCGGGCATGCCGCTGGTCTCGCCCAAGATACGCAAAAGCTGTAGGCCGCGTTTGGGGTCGGCCTCGGCCGCACGGGTCAAGACCTCGAACGCCATGATGATCAGCGAATCACCTGTCAAAAGCGCCAAGGGCTCACCATAGGCACGATGAACCGAGGGTTTGCCGCGCCGCGTATCGGCATTGTCGAAGCAAGGCATGTCGTCATGCACAAGGCTGGCGCAATGGATCAGTTCGATCGCCGTGGCCGCCGCATTGGCCATTGCGGGCTGATCATCGCCGCAGGCCAGCGAGACCGACATGCAGATTGTGGGCCTGATGCGCGCACCGCCGGGGTTCACCGCATAATCAACGGCAGCGGCCAGTTTTGGCGGCGGGCTACCCGCTTGGCCCAATCGGATTGCGCTGGAAATCGCGGCTTCGATCCGGGGTTTCAACGACATGCGCGGCCTCTCTGATCACTGGGAATCTGCCCGGTCTGACAGCCCATGTGTAAATCAGGGTGGACAAATGCTGGCAAACTGTCAACATGAATTGACACTTGAGGAGGAAAGCCCTGTGCAAGACGCGCCTATCCGTGCGGTCGTGATTGGCGCCGGTATTGGCGGCCTTGCGGCGGCACTGCGCCTTGCGCATGCGGGCCTTACAGTCACGGTCATCGATGCGGCACCCACCGTAGGCGGCAAGATGCGCACCCGCGATAGCGTTGCAGGCCCGGTTGATATCGGGCCAACCGTGATGACCCTAAAAGGTGAGTTCGAGACGCTTTTTGCCGATGTCGGCGCAAAGCTGTCGGATCATGTCACCTTGATCCCCGACACGATCTTGGCGCGGCATTTTTGGCGCGATGGATCGGTGCTTGACCTCCACCGCGACCCAGCGCGCAATGCCGAGGCGATTGGCGCATTCGCAGGCGCGAACGCGGCGAAGCAGTTCGCGCGATTCTGCGACCGCGCCGCCCGTCTCTTTGCCGCCTTTGAGGGGCCGATGATGCAGGCACCCAGCCCACGGCTTGCAGGGCTTGTGGCCCATGTGTTGAAAAACCCGACGATCATTCCCGCGATGGCACCGGGCTTTAGCCTTGCCGCCAGCCTTGCCCGGCAGTTTAGCGATCCGCGCCTGCGCCAACTTTTCGGCCGCTACGCCACCTATGTCGGCGGCTCCCCCTATGACAGCCCAGCGGTACTTGGCCTGATCTGGCAATCCGAGGCCAGTGGCGTCTGGCGCGTTCAGGGCGGCATGCACAAGCTAGCACTTGCCATGCAAGATTTGGCGTTGACCCGCGGCGCGGCCTTTCGCTTTGGCGCGCGCGCGATACGGATCGAACAGCAAGACGGCCGCGTGATCGCGGTGCATCTGGACGATGGTACCCGGCTGGCCGCTGATCTGGTGGTGTTCAACGGCGACCCCAAGGCGCTGGTCGATGGGCATCTTGGCCCCAGGCCTACGAATGCCGTGCCGCGCAAAGCGGTGGCCGCGCGCAGCTTGTCGGCCTTTGTCTGGGGCTTTGCCGCCGAACCCGTGGGGGTGGAGCTTGCCCATCACAATGTCTTTTTCTGTGACGATCCGGCACAGGAGTTTCGCGATCTTACCGCCGGTCGCATGCCCAGCGACGGCACGCTTTACGTTTGCGCCCAAGACCGAGGCGGCGCGCCGCCCTTGGGGCCAGAGCGCTTCGAGATTATTTTGAACGGCCCGCCCGGTCACCCCTCGACTCTGGAGGATGCATATACATGTCGAACACGCACATTCGAAACACTCACGAAGATGGGTCTGCGGTTCTCGCCCACCCCACAGGTCAGCGCGCTGCACATGCCGGGGGATTTCGACAGGGACTTTCCA
>JAQCLA010000058.1 GCA_027592105.1 Pseudomonadota bacterium
GCCGGATCAGCTGCGTGACCAGCTCGTCCAGCTCAAGAAGGAGGCCTTTAACCTCCGCTTCCAGCAGGCTACGGGCCAGCTCGAAAACACCGCGCGCATGCGTGTCGTCAAGCGTGACGCCGCCCGCGTGAAGACCATTTTGAATGAAAAAGCGGCTGCCGCAGCAGGGGAGGCCAACTGATGCCCAAGCGTATCCTGCAAGGCACCGTCACATCGAACGCCAACGCCCAGACCGTCACCGTTTCGGTCGAGCGTCGCTTCAAGCACCCCGTTCTCGCCAAGACGATCCGGAAATCCAAGAAGTACCGGGCGCATGACGAAACGAACCAGTTCAACGTGGGCGATCAAGTACGCATTCAAGAATGCGCGCCCAAGTCGAAAACCAAGCGCTGGGAGGTGCTCGACCGCGTCTAACGCGGGCGATCACATCTCGGTTTGATCGAAACCCCGGGGTCAATGTCCTGACAAGGCGGCCCCGGACGTCGGGAGAAACCAAATGATCCAGATGCAGACCAATCTGGATGTGGCTGACAATTCCGGAGCTCGGAAAGTTCAGTGCATCAAGGTTCTCGGTGGTTCGCACCGCCGGTATGCGTCGGTCGGCGACATTATTGTCGTCTCCGTCAAAGAAGCCATGCCGCGTGGCCGTGTGAAGAAAGGTGACGTCCGCAAGGCCGTCGTCGTGCGCACCGCCAAGGAAGTACGTCGTGAGGATGGCACCGCCATTCGCTTCGACCGCAACGCCGCCGTCATCCTCAACAACAACAACGAGCCTGTCGGCACCCGTATCTTCGGGCCGGTGGTTCGTGAGTTGCGCGCGAAGAACTTCATGAAGATCATCTCGCTCGCGCCGGAGGTGCTGTAATGGCTGCTAAGCTGAAAAAGGGCGACAAGGTCGTCGTGCTTGCCGGCAAGGACAAGGGCAAAAGCGGTGAAATCACCGCCGTGATGCCCAAGGACGGCAAGGCCATCGTGGACGGCATCAACATCGCCATCCGCCACACCAAGCAAAGCGCCTCTTCGCAGGGCGGCCGCATCCCTCAGGCGATGCCGATCGCGCTGTCGAACCTCGCGCTGTTGGACAAGAACGGCAAGCCCACGCGCGTCGGCTTCAAGATCGAAGACGGCAAAAAGCTGCGTGTCGCCAAGACCACGGGGGACGTGATCGATGCTTGATACAGCAAACTATACCCCGCGCCTCAAGGCCTTCTACCGCGAGACGATCAAGCCCGCGCTGAAGGAAGAGTTCGCCTATAAAAACGATATGCAGATCCCGCGTCTTGAAAAGATCGTGCTGAATATCGGTTGCGGTGCGGAATCGGTGCGCGACTCCAAGAAAGCGAAATCCGCTGTCGAGGATCTGACCACCATCGCCGGTCAACAGGCCGTGGCAACCCTCGCCAAGAACTCCATCGCAGGCTTCCGGGTCCGCGAAGGGATGACGCTGGGTGCCAAGGTCACCCTGCGCGGCGACCGCATGTACGACTTCCTCGACCGCCTGATCACCGTTGCGATGCCCCGCATCCGCGACTTCCGCGGTGTGAAGCCTTCGTTTGACGGGCGCGGCAACTTTGCGATGGGGATCAAGGAACACATCGTGTTCCCCGAGATCAACTTCGACAAGGTCGATGAAGTCTGGGGCCTCGATATCGTTATCGTCACGAACGCAAAGTCCGATGATGAAGCGAAATCGCTGCTCAAGAACTTCAACATGCCTTTTAACGCCTGACGCAGAGGGAGAGAGACACATGGCAAAAGTTTCCATGGTTGAACGCGAACTCAAGCGTCAGAAGCTGGTGGCCCGCTATGCCACCAAGCGCGCTGCGCTCAAAGAGATCGCAAATGATGAATCGAAGCCGTTTGAAGAGCGCTTCAAGGCACGCCTGAAATTGGCGCAATTGCCCCGCAACTCTTCGCCGAGCCGGCTTCACAACCGTTGCCAGCTGACCGGGCGGCCCAAGGCCTATTACCGCAAGCTGAAAATGTCGCGGATCATGCTGCGCGATCTGGCCTCGATGGGTCAGATCCCCGGCATGGTCAAGTCGAGCTGGTAAGGAGAGCGTCCGATGAATGATCCTATCGGCGATATGCTGACCCGCATCCGCAACTCGCAGATGCGTGGGAAGTCCACCGTCATGACCCCTGCCTCCAAGCAGCGTGCCCGCGTGCTCGATGTCTTGGTCGATGAGGGCTACATCCGTGGTTATGAGTCCGCGACCGACAAGAATGGCCACCCGGCCTTCGAAATCAGCCTGAAGTACTACGAAGGCACCCCGGTCATCCGCGAACTCAAGCGTGTCTCGAAACCCGGCCGCCGCGTCTATCTGGGCGTTGGCGACATTCCGCAGGTCCGTCAGGGCTTGGGCGTTTCCATCGTCTCTACGTCCAAGGGCGTGATGACCGATGCTTCGGCCCGCGCGCACAATGTCGGCGGCGAAGTGCTCTGCACCGTGTTCTGAGGAGGAACGGCTAATGTCTCGCATTGGGAAAAAACCGGTCGAGCTGCCGTCGGGGGTTTCTGCCTCCGTCTCCGGCCAGACCATCGAAGTGAAGGGGCCCAAGGGCACCCGCACATTCACCGCAACCGACGACGTCACGCTGACGGTCGCGGACAACGCCGTGTCGGTCATTCCGCGCGGCAAGTCCAAGCGCGCCCGCCAGCAGTGGGGGATGTCGCGCTCCATGGTCGCCAATCTGGTGACCGGCGTCAGCGAAGGCTTCAAGCGCGAGCTTGAGATCCAAGGTGTGGGTTATCGCGCCACGGCACAGGGCAACAGCCTGAAGCTGGCCTTGGGCTATAGCCACGACGTCGATTTCTCTGTTCCTGCGGGCGTGACTGTCACGACCCCCAAGAACACCGAAATCGTGGTGGAAGGTATCGACCAGCAACTGGTTGGCCAAGTGGCCGCCAACATCCGCGAGTGGCGCGCGCCGGAGCCCTATAAGGGCAAAGGCATTCGTTACAAGGGCGAATATATCTTCCGTAAGGAAGGCAAGAAGAAGTAAGGGCGACGCATATGGCACTGAGCAAAAGAGAGCTGTTCCAGAAGCGCCGCCTGCGCAACCGGAACAAAATGCGCGCGATGGCGAACGGACGTCCCCGTCTGTCCGTTCATCGTTCGAGCAAGAACATCAGCGTGCAGCTGATCGACGATGTGAATGGGGTGACGCTAGCCGCTGCCTCTTCGCTGGAAAAAGATCTGGGCTTCGTGGGCAAGAACAACGTGGAGGCCGCCGCAAAGGTGGGCGCCGCGATTGCCGAGCGCGCGAAGAAAGCCGGTGTGGAAGAAGTTTATTTCGACCGCGGCGGTTTCCTGTTCCACGGGCGCGTCAAGGCCTTGGCCGACGCCGCGCGCGAGGGCGGTCTGAAGTTCTGATCCCTGAGGGATCTTTCGGATGTGCCGTCACGGCGCATCCGCGTAGGGGCGCGGACAACGCGGCCCTCGATGACCGGGCAGGGGGCATTGCCCCCTGACTGCGGTCGATGCAACAGGCGCTCTAAGCGTCACCGACAGAAGGATGCCACATTATGGCAGAACGTGAACAACGCGATCAACGCCGGGGACGCCGCCGTGAAGAGCGCGAAGAAACACCGGAATTCGCCGAACGTCTGGTCGCGATCAACCGCGTCTCCAAGACCGTAAAGGGTGGTAAGCGCTTTGGCTTCGCCGCTCTCGTGGTCGTTGGCGATCAGCGCGGCCGCGTGGGCTTTGGCAAAGGAAAAGCCAAGGAAGTGCCCGAGGCGATCCGCAAGGCAACCGAACAGGCGCGCCGCCAATTGATCCGCGTGCCGCTGAAAGAGGGTCGCACCCTTCACCATGACGCGCAGGGCCATCATGGCGCTGGCCGCGTTGTGATGCGGACCGCACCCGAAGGTACCGGCATCATCGCCGGCGGCCCGATGCGCGCCGTGTTCGAAATGTTGGGTGTCAAGGATGTGGTCGCGAAATCGACCGGGTCGCAGAACCCCTACAACATGATCCGCGCAACCCTTGACGGTCTGCGCAACGAAACCTCGCCCCGTCAGGTTGCGGCACGCCGCGGCAAGAAAGTGGCTGACATCCTGCCGAAGCGTGATGGCGCGCCCGCGGCTGAAGCCGTCGCAGAGGAGGCCTGAGATCCATGGCAAAGACTATCGTTGTCAAACAGATCGGCTCGCCGATCCGCCGCCCGCAGGTTCAGCGCCAGACGCTGATCGGCTTGGGCCTCAACAAGATGCATAAAACCCGCGAGCTCGAGGATACCCCCTCGGTGCGCGGCATGGTCGCCAAGATCCCGCATCTGGTTGAAATCATCGAAGAGCGGGGCTGAGCCCCATAATCTTCGGATTTGAATAATCCCGGGTCGGTTACGACCCGGGATTTTTCATTTTGGGTAGGTCACGATCAGCCACTCGCCCAAAACTTTACGGCCGTCTGAGCAGATCAATTGCCTGTCATTGTCCGACAGCGCTTCGATTTCGGCGATATCGCGCCAATCCTTGGGCTGGCCTTTGAGGATGCGGTGCTGGGCATCTTTCGGCAAACGCGCGATCAACGCCTCGCGCGGGGCGAGTGAACCGTCACCCATCAGCCGATCATGCAGTTCGACCACAAGCTGCGCGCCCTTGGCCCAAGCAAAGAATGCGTCGGAAAGCACCTCGAACTCCGCGCCTTCGATATCGCATAAGATCAGCGTCTGAGAGGGTAAAACCCCCAGTGCTGCGAGCGTGTCATGCACACCCCCTCCGACCGCACCTTGTATCACGACGCGATCAGATAGCCCGTTCACGGTCGCATTTTCAGCGATCTCGCGCTGGCCCTCGGCCGACATCTCGAAGCAGATTGCCTGATCGACAAGACCCGCCTTGAGCAATCCAAGGGGGAAATGTCCGTCAGCTGCCCCGAAATTGACAAGCGTGGTGCATGGCAAAAGTCCCTGTAATTCCCGGATGACCTCTTGTTCGTAGAGGCCGAATATTTTGGCGCCCAGGGTGCCGGCCGATGTATTTCCTGAGCCCGTCATCTTCAAACCCTTGAAAGGGCCGGCCTTGACGACTCCGTCGGCGGCGTCGAACAGCCTCCGCGACACATCCTTGCGACGCAGTTTCGTTGCAGCTTTCGTAAATGCCGATCGAATATGGTTCATGCCAATCTCCAAATGGACGGCGTCGCTATGCCACCGAAGGCCTCTTGTCACAAGTCGCGCGACCACCTATACGGCCCGCTGGGCCCGTAATGCACGTGCCATAAACCTATATCGTCAAGCCGTGGTCAGGGGGAATCGCTTCAATCCCTGTATCCGGTTCAAGGAGAAGCGACATGAAACTGCATGAACTGCACGATAATCCCGGTGCCACCAAGAAAGCCAAGCGCGTCGCCCGCGGCCCCGGTTCGGGCAAGGGCAAGATGGCTGGCCGTGGTATCAAGGGTCAGAAATCGCGTTCGGGTGTTGCGATCAACGCCTATGAGGGTGGCCAGATGCCACTTTATCAGCGTCTGCCCAAGCGTGGCTTCAACAAGCCCAACCGCAAGAAATTCGCCGTGGTCAATCTGGGACTGATCGCCAAGTTCGTCGAGGCCGGCAAGATCGACGCTTCGGCCGAGATCACCGAAGACGCACTGGTCGCATCGGGTCTGGTGCGCCGCAAGCTCGACGGTGTCCGCGTTCTGGCAAAGGGCGAGGTGACCACCAAGCTCAATATCGCCGTCACAGGCGCATCGCGCGCGGCCATCGACGCGGTCGAGAAAGCCGGCGGTAAGTTGACCGTCGCACAGGACGCTGCGGCAGCGTGATCAAGATCGGGGGGCTGCGGCCCCCCGTCGCTTGTGGGCCGTGTCGTCAGCGCCTACATAGTGCTTAGGTTTTTTTCGCGCCGCAGGGTCGTCAAACACGATCCGGCGGCGCATTGCCCATGAGAGAGGCGTCATGGCATCAGCAGCGGAGCAAATGGCCGCGAACATGAGCTGGGGTGCATTCGGTAAAGCAACCGAATTGCGCCAGCGCATCTGGTTCACTCTCGGCCTTCTCATCATCTATCGCATCGGCACCTATATTCCGGTTCCCGGGATCGACGGCGTCGAATTGCGGGCCTTCTTCGATCAGGCCGCGGCCGGTCTGGGCGGTGTGCTGAACATGTTCACCGGCGGCGCGCTGTCGCGGATGGGTGTGTTTGCGCTGGGGATCATGCCCTATATCTCGGCCTCGATCATCGTGCAGCTCATGGCGGCCATGGTGCCTGCGATGGAGCAGCTGAAAAAAGATGGTGAGGCGGGGCGCAAAAAGCTCAACCAATATACCCGCTACGGCACGGTTTTTCTCGCCACCGCACAGGCATATGGCCTTGCGGTCAGCATGGAATCGGGCGGTCTTGCCTCTGATCCGGGCTGGTTCTTCCGCGCGGCTTGCGTGATCACGCTGGTCGGCGGCACGATGTTCTTGATGTGGGTTGGCGAACAGATCACCCAGCGCGGCATCGGCAACGGGATTTCGCTGATCATCTTCGTCGGGATTATCGCGGAAATCCCCGCCGCCTTGGCGCAGTTTTTCGAGTCGGGCCGCTCGGGCTCGCTCAGCACGCCGGCCATCCTCGGCGTGATCGTCATGCTGATCGGCACGCTGTTCTTCGTGGTGTTCATGGAGCGCAGCCTGCGCAAGATCCACATCCAGTATCCGCGCCGCCAGGTGGGGATGAAGGTCTATGACGGCGGTTCCAGCCATTTGCCGGTCAAGGTGAACCCAGCCGGTGTGATCCCTGCGATCTTCGCCTCATCCTTGCTGTTGTTGCCAACCACGCTCACCACCTTTTCAGGCGGCGAGGCCTCTGGCCCGGTGATGGGATGGATCTTGGCCAACTTTGGCCCCGGCCAGCCGCTTTACCTCTTGTTCTTCGCCGCGATGATCGTGTTCTTCACCTATTTCTACACGCTCAACGTCTCGTTCAAGACAGATGATGTGGCTGACAACCTCAAGAACCAGAATGGCTTTATCCCGGGTATTCGGCCCGGCAAGAAGACCTCTGAGTATCTGGAGTATGTGGTCAATCGCCTGCTTGTGCTGGGTGCGGGCTATCTCGCGCTCGTCTGCCTCATGCCCGAGATCGTTCGTACCAACTTGGCGATCACGGCCTATTTCGGCGGCACCTCGATCTTGATCATCGTGTCGGTCGGCATGGATACCGTGCAGCAAGTGCAAAGCCACCTTCTGGCTCATCAGTACGAAGGTTTGATCGAGAAATCGCAACTGCGCGGCCGTAAGGGCGCGTCCGCCAAGCCGCGCAAGGCGCCGTCGCGTCGATGAGCGTGAACATCATCCTTCTTGGCCCGCCCGGCGCGGGCAAGGGTACGCAAGCCGGTATCCTGACGCAGTCACGCGGCATGGTGCAACTCTCGACCGGCGACATGCTGCGCGAGGCGCAAGCCTCGGGCAGCGAAATGGGCAAGATCGTGGCCGATGTCATGGCCAAGGGTCAGCTGGTCACCGACGAGATCGTGATCGGCCTGATCCGCGAAAAGCTGGGTCAGGGCGGATCTGGTTTCATCTTCGACGGCTTCCCCCGCACGCTGGCCCAAGCCGATGCGCTTGGCGATTTGCTTGCCGAAATGGGCCAAAGCCTTGATGCGGTGATCGAGCTGCGCGTCAATGACGAGGTGCTGGTCGACCGTATCGTGGGCCGCGCCGAACAGGCCCGCGCCGCGGGTCAGCCGGTGCGCGCCGATGATAACGCCGAAAGCCTCAAGACGCGGCTGATGGCCTATTACAAGCAGACCTCGCCATTGATCGGCTATTATCACGCCAAAGGTCTGCTCAAGGCGGTCGATGGTTTGAACGAGATCGACACCGTCTCCGCAGATATCGCGGCACTTCTTCCGTAGGTGGGATAATCGGGCGCGATAGGATCGACCCAATTTACCCTTGACAAGCAAGGCCTCGGCCCCTTGACGCCCTAGCCAAATGCGCCTACACGGCGTCTTCCCTCTGGGAATCATGATCTGCGCGCGGCTGCTGTCGCGTCGGATCGACCTGAACGAAAGGGTCCTTCGGTCAATTCGGCCAGGGGCCCTTAGTTGTGAAAAAAGGGCCTGGCATTACGGGCTCGCAACGCAAAGGACGAGAATACCTTGGCACGTATCGCAGGGGTCAATATCCCCACCTCCAAGCGCGTACCGATCGCGCTGACCTATATCACCGGCATTGGACATACCTCGGCGAAAGCGATCTGCGATGCCGTCGGCATCGACCCGTCGCGCCGCGTCAATGAGCTGTCGGACGCCGAAGTGCTGCAGATCCGCGAGCATATCGACGCGAACTTCTCCGTCGAGGGCGATTTGCGCCGCGAGACGCAGATGAACATCAAGCGTCTGATGGACCTCGGCTGCTACCGCGGCCTGCGCCATCGCCGTAACCTGCCCGTTCGCGGTCAGCGTACACACACCAACGCACGCACCCGCAAAGGCCCCGCAAAGGCCATTGCCGGCAAAAAGAAATAAGGGAGGACCGGGTCCATGGCACGCGATCGTCGTCCCGCAAAGCGCAAGGTTTCCAAGAACATCGCCGCAGGCGTTGCACATGTGAACTCTTCGTTCAACAACACCAAAATCCTGATTTCCGACGTTCAGGGCAACGCGATTGCGTGGTCCTCGTCCGGCACGATGGGCTTCAAGGGCAGCCGTAAGTCGACGCCCTTCGCCGCCCAGATGGCCGCCGAAGACGCCGGCAAGAAGGCACAAGAACATGGCGTCAAGACCCTCGAGGTCGAGGTGCAGGGCCCCGGTTCGGGTCGCGAAAGCGCATTGCGCGCTCTGGCGGCCTGCGGCTTTCAGATCACGTCCATCCGTGACGTGACCCCGATCGCCCACAACGGCTGCCGCCCGCCCAAGCGTCGCCGCGTCTGAGCCGATACGAAACAACGGCGGGCTACGCGTTCTGCGTGGCCCGCTGACGTCATTTTGATCCTCGAGCGCGCCGGAGCTGGATCCGCCCGGTGCAAGAATGGAGGCGACGCATGATCCATAAAAATTGGCAAGAGCTGATCAAGCCAACCCAGCTGATCGTTCAGCCCGGGACTGACCCCGCACGCAAGGCGACGGTCATTGCCGAACCACTCGAGCGTGGCTTCGGCCTCACGCTCGGCAACGCGCTGCGGCGCGTGCTGATGAGCTCGCTTCAGGGCGCGGCCATCACCTCCGTCCAGATCGACGGTGTGCTGCATGAGTTTTCGTCTGTTGCGGGTGTCCGCGAAGACGTCATCGACATCGTTTTGAACCTCAAGGGCGTCGCGATCCGCATGGATGTCGACGGGCCCAAGCGTGTGTCCGTCTCGGCCAAAGGCCCCAAGGTCGTCACCGCCGGTGACATCTCGGAAAGCGCCGGTATCGAGATCCTGAACAAGGATCACGTGATCTGCCACCTCGACGATGGTGCCGATCTCTACATGGAACTGACGATCAACACCGGCAAAGGCTATGTCTCTGCCGACAAGAACCGTCCCGAGGATGCGCCCATCGGCCTGATGCCGATCGACGCGATCTTCGCGCCCATCAAAAAGGTCTCCTACGAGGTCCAGCCGACCCGCGAAGGTCAGGTTCTCGATTATGACAAGCTGACGCTCAAGCTGGAAACCGATGGCTCCATCTCGCCTGATGACGCCGTGGCCTATGCTGCGCGCATCTTGCAAGACCAGCTCTCGATCTTCGTCAACTTCGACGAACCCGAGGCTGCAGGCCGTTCGGATGCCGAGGATGATCTGGAGTTCAACCCGCTTTTGCTCAAGAAAGTGGACGAGTTGGAACTGTCGGTGCGTTCGGCAAACTGCCTGAAGAACGACAACATCGTTTATATTGGCGACCTGATCCAGAAAACCGAAGCCGAGATGCTGCGCACCCCGAACTTCGGCCGCAAGTCGCTCAACGAGATCAAGGAAGTGCTTTCGGGCATGGGCCTGCATCTCGGGATGGATATCGTCGATTGGCCGCCAGACAATATCGAGGAACTGGCCAAGAAGTACGAGGACAACTTTTGACGTGGTGCCGGGCTGAAGCCCGGCCTACGGCAGATATCGGTGGTAGGCCGGCTTCAGCCCGGCACGCCCCCGGAACCCGGGCAATTCTGCCCCAATAGGTGAGAGGTCTGCACGCACGGACCTCCGGACAAAGCAAAATGTGATAGGAGATTGACCCATGCGTCACGCCCGCGGATACCGCCGCCTGAACCGGACCCACGAACATCGCAAAGCGATGTTTTCCAACATGTGCGGCTCGCTCATCGAACATGAGCAGATCAAGACGACCCTGCCCAAGGCCAAGGAATTGCGCCCGATCATCGAAAAGCTGATCACGCTGGGCAAGCGCGGCGATCTGCACGCCCGCCGTCAGGCCGCCTCGCAGCTAAAGCAAGACGCCTATGTCGCCAAGCTGTTCGACATCCTCGGCCCCCGCTATGCAACGCGTCAGGGCGGCTATGTCCGCATCATGAAAGCGGGCTTCCGCTATGGTGATATGGCCCCGATGGCGATCATCGAATTCGTTGATCGTGATCTTGACGCCAAAGGTGCGGCCGACCGTGCCCGCCTCGCCACCGAAGAGGCGACCGCAGAATAATCCGCGGCCACACATTCGGGTGATCCCGCGATCCGATTGCGCCCCCGCTCCGCGGGGGCGTTTTCGTATCTGGCTTATTCAGCGGCGCTGGCTTTCGCCCCGGCTGTGGGTGGCGGCTGTGATGCGTCTGCCGTCAACATCCCGCCGAGCATCCCCTTTGAGGACACAGGGCCTTGGCCGAGATATTCAAGGATGTCTTTGCGCGCGCGCGGCGACAGCCGCATGAGACGCGCAAAAAGATCCGGGTCGATCTTTTCGTCCATTCGCCTCACCATTCTGCAAACATAGCGCGAGAATACGGTTGACCGCATTTCTGGCAACCTGTCTAAAAGGACATGACCTTTTGGATAGTTTTTTGTGTCAAAAGCGCCGGTTATTGATCTTCTACTGCATGAGATGGCGCTTGCTTCGCCGTCTGGCTTCGCTGTGGGGCTGCATATTCGCTATGTCTCGCCGCTCATCATGGTCAACACCTACCCCGAGGAATGGCAGGAGGTGTACACCGCCAAGGTCTATGGGCTGCGCGACCCAACCTTGGCATGGGGGCTCAGCCATTCGGGAACGCGGCGCTGGTCGCAGATCGGCCTGCCCGATCCTTTCGGCCTTTTGACCGAAGCCGCGCAGTTCGGGCTGCGTTACGGCATGATTTCGTCAACCGGCCCGATGTCATCGCGCACGATCGCGGGTGCTGCGCGTGCAGATCGCGAATTCACCGATGACGAGATGGCCCATATTCATCGGATCGTGCAGCGCATGCATGATCTGTCCGAGCCGCCCGCGCGCCTGTCGCGCCCGCAGGCCGAC
>JAQCLA010000059.1 GCA_027592105.1 Pseudomonadota bacterium
GTCAACCCGGTCTATGGGGCAACGCGCAACCCCTATGATCTATCCAAGACGGCGGGCGGATCATCGGGCGGGGCGGCGGTGGCGCTGGCCGCGCGGATGCTGTCGGTCGCCGATGGCTCGGACATGATGGGTAGCCTGCGCAACCCGGCGGCATGGAACAATGTCTATGGGTTTCGCCCCACCGCCGGTCTGGTCCCGGGTGAGGTGCGCGAGAGCGTGTTTCAGCATCGCCTGTCGACGGACGGGCCGATGGCGCGCGATATCGATGATCTGGAGCGGATGCTTGCCACCTTGTCGGATGGGGCCTACTGCGCCGGTGAGGGGCGCATGCCCGCCCGCCCGCGCATCGGCTGGCTGGGCGATTGGGGTGGGGCCTATGCCATGGAACCCGGCATCTTGGCACAGGCAGAGGAAGCCTTGGCTGTGATGGAAGGCTTGGGCTGGGATGTCGCGCCCATCGCGCCGCCCTTGGCCCCCGAAGCGCTATGGGAGGCATGGTGCGTCTTGCGCCAATTCGCGGTGGCGATGAACCTTGGCCCCTATTGGCGCGAGGAGGCGCATCAGGCGCTGTTGCCCGCGCAGGCGAAATGGGAAATCAGCCATGGCTTTGCGCGCAAGCTGGCCGAGGTGGAATGGGCCGCCGAGACGCGGGTCGCATGGCTTGCTGCCGCGCGCGAGATGTTCGCGCAGTATGACGCCGTGATCTTGCCTGCGACCCAAGTTTGGCCTTTTGCGGTCGAGACCCGCTGGCCCGAGGCGATCGGAGAGCAGTTGATGGACAGCTATCATCGTTGGATGGAGGTTGTGGTGCCAGCAAGCCTTGCCGGTCTGCCGGCGCTGGCGCTGCCCGCGGGGTTCGGTGCGGATGGTCTGCCCGCCGGTGTGCAGATGATCGGCGCGCCGGGGGCGGACGCCATGCTGATGGCGCTGGGGCGTGCCTATCACGACGCGACCGATTGGCCGGGCAAGAACCCGCCCATGCTGTAAGGCTTTCGCTTGGCGCCTGGCACTTGGGCAGGCTAAGCTTGCCTAGTGCAAGCATCCGCGTTCCGGGAAGGCAGGGGCGATGAGCGAGCTGAGCGATCCAGCGATAACCCCAATCGCACCATCCAAGGTGCCCGCTTTGCGCGATATGGGCTATGGTGACGTCGCCTATGCCTTGCGCGCCGGTCTGAATGATTTCCGCCGCAAGCCGATGATGGGGCTGTTTTTTTCCCATGTCTATGTGGTCGGCGGCTGGCTGCTTTACGTGTTTTTATTCGTCACCGATCAGATTTGGTGGGCGATCCCGATCACGCTTGGCTTTCCGCTGTTGGGCCCGTTTCTGGCGGTGGGGCTCTACGAGGTGTCGCGCCGCTTGGAGGCGGGGCAAAGCCAATGGCGGCGCAATGACATCTTCGGCGTGATCTGGCGTCAGCGCTTGCGGCAATTGCCCTCGATGGCATGGGTGATCATCGTCTATTTCCTGTTCTGGTCATTCTTCGCCCATATGCTGTTTGCGCTGTTCCTTGGGCCATCGGCTTTGATGAATGTGACCAGCTCTTATGCCTATCTGCTGCAGCCCGAGGGGCTGCTGATGCTGGCGGTGGGCGCGGGCTTTGGGGCGCTATTCGCCTTTGTGTTGTTTTGCCTGACGGCCGTTTCCTTGCCCTTGCTGCTGGATAAGGAGTTGGATTTCGTCACCGCCATGCTGACCTCGGTCGCGGTGGTGCGACGCAATCCTTGGGTCATGACGGGATGGGCGGCCACCATCGCGGTGATGGTGTTTGTGGCGATGTTGCCAGGGCTGCTGGGGCTTTTCGTGGTCCTGCCGGTCTTGGGCCATGCCACATGGCATATCTATCGCCGGGCGCTGACACCACTTGATTGAGAGGCCAAGAAAAAAGCCGGGCAGGGCGCCCGGCTTTGATCTTTTGTCACGCGGCTGCGGCGTGATGATATCAATTTTCGCCCATGGGTGCGGGGCCGGCCGATGCGGGCCGCGGCACGGCAGGGGCGGGGGTCGCAGCGCTGCGCGGGGCCATCGACGTTGCGCCGGTGGCCAGCGGATCTTCGGCGCGTTGCACCGACCCCTCGAAATGCGCACCGCTTTCGATCGCGATGGTCTTGTGGATGATGTCACCCTCGACGCGCGCGGTCGACGTCAGGCGCACCTTGAGGCCGCGTACCTTGCCGACAACCCGGCCGGTGACGACGATATCATCGGCCACGATCTCACCTTCGATATTGGCGGTTTCGCCGACAGTCAGAAGATGGGCACGGATATCGCCTTGCACGGTACCCTCAACCTGGATGTCACCCGTGGTGCGCAGGTTGCCCACGACGGTCAGATCCGAGCTGAGCAGCGAGGGCGTGGGTTTGGATTTCGGCGAAGAAGAGGGGGTCGAAGACATGTCTGCTCCCGATTTGGGGCTGGATTTTGAGTCGGAGGCGCTGCCCTCGGGGCCGGTATCGGCGGCAGAGGATTTCGCTCCGGGTTCGTTGATCTTGGATTTAGAAAACATCGCGTCCTGCCGTGATGAAGGTCATAGGGTTCACCGGATCGCCATTGCGCCGCACCTCGTAATGGAGATGGGTGCCAGTGCAACGTCCAGTGCAGCCCATATCACCGATATGTTCCCCGCGCGAGACCCTTTCGCCGACCCGTACGTTCAAACGTGTCAAATGCGCGTAGCGGGTGACGATGCCAAAGCCGTGGTCGATCTCGACCATCAGCCCGTAACCGCTGTGCCGGCCTGCGGAAATCACTGTGCCATCACCACCTGCCACGATGTCGGTGCCGCGCGCACCGGCAAAATCGACACCGGCATGGAGCCGCCGACCACCGTTGAACGGGTCGCGGCGATAGCCGAATCCCGATGTCTGGCGAAAGGCACCCTGCACGGGGATGGAGAATGGGAGCTGCTCGGCGGCCATACGGCGCAGGTTGAGCGCGTCGAGTTGTTCGAGCAATTCATTGGCACGCAGCGACATGGGGTCAGGTTCACCATCGCCCATGGTCGAGACCGCGATGGGCATCAGCGGTCCACCTTGGCCGGAGTATGTGGCGCGCATCTGTCCGATCAGCCGATCGGTCGGAATACCCGACGACGTCAGCATCCGGTCCAAGGGTTCCATCGACATGGCCACGGCTTCTTCGATTTGGCGGAACACGCGCTCTTGGCGTTCTTGGGCCAAGGCAAGTTCATGCTCCATTTGCGCGATCTCTTGCTTGGTCTGCGCGGCAAGATCGGCTGCAGTGTCGCGCTGGCCCGAGGTCGCATCAAGCGCACCTGCCAAGACCTCGATGGCGCGGCGCAGATCGGCGTCACGGGCCGCGACGGTTTCGGTTGTGCCTGTCTCTGCCTGCATGGCGTCGCGCAAATCGTTCAGCGCTGTGCGCGCCATATCGCGGTCTTCCATGGTGCGGCGCAGCGTGGCTTGGATCACATCGACCGCTGTCTCAAGCTCGCGCCGGCGCTCTTCGGCATCCAAAAGACGCACTTGCATCACCGCGACCTGATCCATGGCGGTTGCGAAACGCTCTTGCGCCTGCAACGCCTCGCCGGTGCGCAGCTCGACCTCGGCTGACAGCGCGTTCAAACGATTTTGATATTCGATGCTTTCGCGTTGCGCCTGTTCGCGCGAACTTCCGGCCGAGATCGTATCGATCAAGAACACCGAGGTCATGATCACGGTCCAGCTCAACAGCCCGGCCAGTCCCAGCAAGATCGCGCCTTGCGTTGCCGGGCGCAGACGAATGAACCGCATGCCATGATCGGATTTCAGAAAAAGACGCTGCTCAGGCAGGCGCTGTTCCAGCACCGCTGAAAGGCGATTGATCATCCGTCCTGTCACGTTTTCTGCCCCAATTCTTCACGGTCTAGTGCCGCGGAACAGACGCACCGCTACAACTATAACCTCGGACAGACATAACCAGAGCAGCACCGCGCCTCAACACGGGATGTCATGGGTGGGCGCGAATGGTCAAAAAATTTCGCATTTGGGCGAATTTCCGCCGATTATCGACAGGGTTGCGCGGTGTCATTGCGCCAATGGCCAATAGAAATCCGGCGGTATCCCCGCCTCGGCGCGTTTTTCTTCGTTGAAGGGCGGTTTGAGCGCGCCGTGGAAATAGCGCTGCACAAGGGCGTGAAACGCGTCCTTCGGGTCGGTGTCATGGCGGCCGCACAGGAAATGGAACCATTTGGAGCCATAGGCGACGTGATGCACCTCTTCGGCATAGATGATGCGCAGCGCATCCACCGCCATCGCCGCCGTGGCGTCATCGCGGGCATTTTCAAAGATCGTGATCATGCCCGGCGTCACATCGAGGCCACGCGCCTCGAGCACCATCGGCACCACGGCAAGCCGACCCATCAGATCATCCACCGTGTCCGAGGCCGCGCGCCACATCCCCGCATGGGCGATAAGCGCGCCATAATGGCTGCCCATCGCTTCAAGACAATCGGCCATCAAGTTGAAATGTTTTGATTCTTCATCCGCTGCGCGCACCCAGTCATCATAAAAGCCAATGGGCATCGGCGTTGCGGTGAAGCGCGCGATGATATCCCAATGCAGATCCACGGCGTTGAGTTCGATATGGGCCACCGCGTGCAAAAGCGCGATCCGACCTGCGGCTGTGCCGGTGCGCCTGCGCGGCACCTCGCGCGGGTCGCGCAGTTCGGGGGTTGTGGGGCGTGCGGGCTGATCGGGCGGTGTCGCATGGCCGATTTCGACGGCTTCGCCTTGCGCACGCGCCGCTTGCCATTGGGCAGCAAAGCGGCGCGAAGCGGCGGTCTTTTCACGGGCATCGGCGGTGCGCAGCACGGCCTCGGCCATCTGCGCGAGGGGGAGCATCTGTGTCATGGCAGCTGGTGTGATCCGATGGCTGGCCGGCGTCAAGGGGCGCGGAAAAACTGTGTTTTCCGCGCGGAAACCGCCCCCTTACAGCGCCTTGACCGCGTCCAGCACCTCTGCCGCATGGCCGGGCACCTTGACCTTGCGCCAGATGGCGCGCACCACGCCTGCCCCGTCGATCAGAAAGCTCGCCCGCTCGATCCCCATGTAGCTTTTGCCGTACATGGATTTCTCGACCCAGACGCCATAACGCTCGCACAGATCGCTGTCTTCGTCCGAGACCAGCGCCACGCCGAGCGCGTGCTTGGCGACGAATTTGTCATGCTTGGCGGCAGTGTCCTTGGACACACCCACGACCATCGCACCGGCGGCGGCGAATTCGGCGCCGAGTGCGGTGAAATCCACCGCTTCGCGGGTGCAACCCGATGTGTCATCCTTCGGGTAGAAATACAAAACAACCGCCTTGGGCCGCAGCGCCGAAAGGCTGAGCATTTCACCGCCGTCGCGTGGCAGGGTGAAGTCGGGGGCTTGGGTGCCGATCTCGATCATGGAATCCTCTCGTCTTGGGCGTGCATCTGGCATATCGGCGCAGGCGCGCCGCACGGTTTGCAAGCTAGGCGGTTTGCGGCGAAGATAAAGGGCGCATGGGCACGAGGTCGATGATACAGGACGGGCAGGGCACCGCGACAGGGCAGACACAGGCCAAACCCACGCCCCGCCGGGCGCGGCGCTGGCTTGTGGGCGTAACGCTTGTTTTGGTCATGGTCCTTGTCTTGCCGCTTGCTGCGGGTGCGGCACTCTGGCTGCGTTTGGGCGCGGGGCCCGTTACCTTGCCTGCGGCGCTGACCGCGCAGATCACCGACCGCATCGACGCGGCGATGCTGGCCAATACCATCACCATCGGGCGTATCCAGATCAGCCGCGCGGCGGGTGATGACGGCCTTGATATGACCATTCGCGATTTGGCCATGACCGATCCCGATGGTGCGATCCGCGCGGCCTTTCCTGCCTTGGTGGTCAACCTCTCGGGCGAGGCGTTGCTGCAAGGCGATGTCGCCCCGGTGCGTGTCGATCTACAAGGTGCGGGCCTCAGGCTTGCGCGCGATGCGACGGGCCAGATCGATCTGGCCTTGATGGCGGGCGGCATGGCCAGCGAAATCGGCCTTGGCGATAGCTTGGCGCGGCTTGATCGCATGCTGGCCTCGCCGGTTTTCGCCCGGCTCGAGGCGGTCAATGGGCGCGGGCTGGAATTGGTGATGGCCGATGCCATGACAGGCCAGACGATGCGCGTAAGCGATGCGGGCATGCGGCTTGAGCGGGTGGATGGCGCCTTGGCCTTGCGCTTGGGCGGCGCGCTTGAGGGGAGCCGCGATGCGACCATCGATATCGCCCTTTCACGCAGCGCGCAGAACGGCACGACACAGCTGGCCTTTTCCTTCGACGGCTTGGCCGCGCGCGATATCGCCACGATCGGCCCGGCGCTGGCATGGGTCGATCTGATGCGCGCGCCGATCTCGGGCTTGGTGCGGGGGCAGCTGTCCGATAGCGGGGTCGTGGGCGATCTTCAGGTGAACCTCGATATCGGCGCGGGTCAGGTCCGCCCCAGTGCCGAGGCATTGCCGATCGGCTTCGATGGGCTGCAGGTGGCGCTGCTTTATGATGCGACCCGCGGGCGCATCACCTTTGATCGCTTCAATCTTGCCGCGCCCTTGTTGCAGTTCCAAGCCACGGGCCATGCCGATCTTTTGCCTGATGGCAGCAGCTACACAGGTCAATTCGCGATGGCCGACATCACCATCGCGCCTTTGGAAGGCATGACCGCGCCCATCGTTCTTGATACCGCCCAGATCGATTTGGCATTGGCGCTTGCACCAACACTGCGCCTTGAGGTCGGGCAGGCGGTTGTTGCGCATGACGGGCGCATCCTGCGCGCGCAAGGTCATGTCGGCGCGGTCGCGGGCGGGTTGGATCTCGCCCTCGATCTTTCCATGCCCGAGGCCGACACCGCCGCGGTCTTGGCCTATTGGCCGCAAAACCGCCTGCCACGCACGCGGACATGGTTGGCCCATAATGTCGCGTCGGGCCTGCTTTCGGATATCACCTTCGCCTTGCGCGCCGCGCCGGATATGCCAAGCCGCAGCGCGCTTGGGCTGAGTTTCGCGCAGGCCAATATCCGCGTGCTGCCGATGATGCCGCCCATTGTCGATGCGGCCGGGTATCTCAGCATCATGGATGCGCAGATGGGCCTGCGCTTGGATGCAGGCGACATGATCGCCCCCGATGGTGGGGCGGTGTCGTTCGGCGGCTCGGTCATGCAGATCGCCGATACGCGCCAACCCGGACCCGAGGCGCGGATCGATCTGGCCCTTTCAGGGGGCTTGGGCGATATATTGACCCTTTTGCGCGCGCCGCCTGTGCGTCTTTTGGCCGAAGGCGCGATGACACCCGACCGGCTGGGGTCTGGGCTGGTCGTGGCCAATGCCAGCATCCTCACCCGGCTGATGCGCCAAGAGCAGGGCGGCCAAACGCGCGTCAGCGTTGCGGGGCAGGTGACCGAATTCGTGGCCGAGGCATTGGTGCCCGGGCGGCGGCTGACGGCCGAGCGGCTAGAGGTCAGCTTGGCGGATGCGCAGCTGCGGATCGCGGGTGACGCACAGCTTGATGGGGTCGCCTTTTCGGGCCAGTGGACACGCGATCTTGGGCCCGATGCGGCGCGCGTGTCGCGGCTTGAGGCTGATACGCGGCTGAGCCGTGCTGCGCTTGCCAGCTTCGGCGTCGCTTTGCCCGATTGGATGCTACGCGGTGAAAGCGCGGCACGGCTGAGCCTTGATTTACCCGATGATGCGCCGGCCATCCTGCGCATCACCTCCGATCTGGCGGGGGCGCAGTTGGCTTTGCCACTCTTGGGCTGGCGGCAGGGGCTAGAGCGGACCGGCCGCATGGCGGTGGAGATTGTGCTTGGGACAAACCCGACCGTGACAGAGCTGGCGCTCGCCGTCGATGGGTTAGAATTGTCAGGGCGGATCGCTTTGGGCGACAACGGTGGCTTCCAGCGCCTGACCGCCAACAGGTTCCGGCTTGGATCTTGGTTGGATGTGACCGGTGCCGTGTCACCGCGCGGGGTGGGTCAGGCCCCCGCCATCGAGATTACCGGCGGTACGCTCGATCTGCGCGGTGCGCCACAGATCGCGCAAGGCGGCCCGCGCCTTGAGGGGGGACCGATCGCGGCGACGCTGGACCGGCTACAGGTGACCGAGGGGATCGCCATCAGCCCGTTGATCGCCGATCTGACCACCCAAGGCGGGCTTTCGGGTCAGTTTCGCGGCCGCGTCAACGGCGAGGCGCCCGTCAGCGGCACCTTGGTCAGCGTGGCAGCCGGGCCCGCGGTGCGGCTGCGCGCCGATGATGGTGGCCAAGTGCTGCGCTCCGCAGGGATTTTCCAATCCGCCCGTGGTGGCGAGATGGAGCTGATCCTCGAGCCGTCGGGCATCCAAGGCAGCTATGATGGTCGTTTGCGCATCGATAATCCAAGGCTGCGCAATGCCCCCGTCATGGCAGAGCTTCTCAACATCATATCGGTCGTGGGGTTGATCGAACAGCTGCGCGCCGAAGGGATCGGCATGGGGAATGTCGAAGCCCGCTTTCGTGTCACGCCGACGCAGTTGCTGCTGACTGAAGGTGTGGCCATCGGCCCGTCGCTGGGGCTGTCGTTTGATGGCACATATGATCTGCGCTCCAAGCAGTTGGCGATGTCGGGCGTGATTTCGCCGCTCAATGCGGTCAACGGGTTGTTCGGTGCGTTTTTGGGCACAAGGCGCGAGGGCTTGTTCGGTTTCGCCTATAACTTGACGGGGAGTGCCGAAAACCCGCAGGTCACGGTCAACCCGCTTTCGATTCTCACACCCGGTGTGTTCCGCGAGATTTTCCGCAGCCCGCCGCCGAACTGATGTTGCCTGCATGAAGCTTGAAGATTTCGATTTCGACCTGCCCGAGGCGTTGATCGCGACACGGCCCGCGCGGCCACGTTCCTCGGCGCGTCTGCTGCATGCCGATGGGGCTGTGACCCATGACCGCCATGTCTATGATCTGCCCCAGATCCTGCGCCCCGGTGATAGGCTGATCCTCAACGACACCCGCGTCATCCCGGCGCGGCTGACGGGCCATCGCACGCGCCAAAGCGCGCAAGGCGCGGTTACCGCCAAGATCGAAGTCACGCTGATGGAGCCGCAAGCCGATGGCACATGGAGCGCGCTGGCCAAGCCGATGCGCAAATTGGCCCTTGGCGAAATTATCATTTTTTCCAAAGATCTATCGGCTGAGGTTGACAGCTTGGATCAGGGGCTGCGGCTGCGGTTCAACGTGACCGGCGCTGATTTCGACGCCGCGCTCAACGCGTCGGGCGCCATGCCCTTGCCGCCCTATATCGCGGGCAAACGCGCCCCTGATGCGCGCGACCGCGAGGATTACCAGACCATTTGGGCCAAGCGCGCCGGTGCAGTGGCCGCCCCCACCGCCAGCCTGCATTTCGACGAAGGTTTGGTGGCGGCCTTGGGGCGGGCGGGGATCGCTTTCACCTTCGTCACGCTGCATGTGGGGGCGGGAACATTCCTGCCCGTCACGGTTGATGACGTCACGACCCACCGCATGCATGCCGAATGGGGCGAGGTGCGCGAACAAGCCGCCGCCGAGATGAACGCTACACGCGCCGCAGGCGGGCGGATCATTCCCGTCGGCACAACGGCGCTGCGGTTGATCGAAACAGCCGCCGAGGCCGATGGCACTATGCGCGCCTATGAGGGTGAAACCGATATCTTCATCTATCCCGGCTATCGCTGGAAAATCACCGATGGGTTGATGACCAATTTCCACTTGCCCAAATCGACGCTGATGATGCTGGTCTCGGCCTTGATGGGCCAAGAGCGGGTGCGCGAGATCTATGCGCATGCGATCAAGGACAGCTACCGTTTCTTTTCCTATGGTGACGCGTCTCTCCTGATTCCGTCGCAGATGTGACAGACCGGGGATGATTTCGGTCGCCAAGCTTTCGGCGATACCAAGGGAAAGGCTGTTTCGATGATCAGTGTTCTGCGCCTGTCATGGCCGCTGCTGCTGGGTATGTTCTTGTTGCAGATCGGCAATGGCTTGCAGGGCTCGCTGATGGGCGTGCGCGGCACGATCGAGGGGTTCTCGACCTTTGAGCTGTCCTTTGTCGCCTCGGCCTATTTCGTGGGTTTCCTGGGTGGATCGCGCTTTGCGCCCGTCTTTATCGCCAAGGTGGGCCATGTGCGGGTCTTTGCGGCGCTAGGCTCGCTTATTTCAGCGACCTTGATCAGCTACCCGGTCCTGACCGATCCCTATGCATGGATGGTGCTGCGCGTGATCTTGGGCTTCAGCCTGTCGGGGGTCTATGTGACGGCCGAAAGCTGGCTCAATGATGCCTCCACCAATACGACGCGGGGCCAGTCGCTTTCGACCTATGTGTTGGTGCAGATGTTCGGGCTGGTCGCGGGGCAGGGGATCTTGTCTGCAGGTGACCCATCGGGCTTTTTGCTGTTCATCATCCCCTCGATCCTCGTGTCGATCAGCTTTGCGCCGATCTTGTTGTCGGTGCAGCCCGCGCCCGCTTTTCAGGCGTCACGCCCGATGAGTTTGCTGTCGCTTTACCGCGCCTCGCCCTTCGGCACGGTCGGCATGCTCTTGATGGGGGCGGTCTATGCGATGCAGTTCGGCATGGGGTCGGTCTATGCTACCGAAATGGGGCTATCGCTTGGTCAGATTTCGCTGTTCATGTCGGTGATCTTTCTGGGTGCAATCGTCATGCAATACCCGATGGGCTGGCTGTCGGATCGCATCGACCGGCGTGTGATGATCGTGGCCAGCGCCGCCTTGGCCGGTGTCGTGGGTATCGGCGGCTACGCCTTTGCCGAGAGTTTTGTATTTCTCATGATCGTCGCGGGATTGGTCGGCGGTCTGTCACAGCCGCTTTATGCGCTCTTGATCGCCTATACCAATGACTACCTTTCCTCCGAAGAGATGCCATCGGCCTCAGGCGGGTTGATCTTTCTCAACGGCTTGGGCGCAATCGTTGGTCCGCCCTTGGCGGGTCTGGTCATGTCCTTCATAGGGCCGGGCGGCTATTGGTTGATCATGGCGCTGTTTTTGTTCCTGACTTCCGCTTACGGGCTCTGGCGCATGACGCGCCGCGCCTCCGCCTATGCAGGCGACAAGGATCACGAGGCGGTGTCTTATCCAAATATCTTGCCCGGTGCATCGCCTGTTGCGGTCGAGACCGCACAGGAGCTTTATGTAGAGGCGACCGAGGCCAGCGAGGCCGAGAACCGCACCGAGACGACGACAAGCTAAGGC
>JAQCLA010000060.1 GCA_027592105.1 Pseudomonadota bacterium
GCGCAGCAAACCGGCTGCATTCGCCATGACAGGGGCCGCCGTGACAGCCGTCGCTGCAAAGGCGCGCAGAAGTGCGCGACGCGTGACCTTTGCTTCAATCATTGGTCCGATTGCCCCATGTCGTATTCGCCCTTGTCCCACAGCGACCCCTTGTTTCGAGGTCGTCTTTTTTGCATTCCCCCCACAGGCGCAAATAAATGAATGACATATCTGAAAGATTTGGAAAAGAGTCTGTGATCATTCTTGGGTTGGTTTTTTCGGTTTTCGGCGATTTTCCGCCAGTTTGGGTGGTTTTGTGGGCAAGCGGTCGGGATGAGATGGGCGCATGCCCCCGCGATCGGGGCCAAATGGCTGCGGCGCTGAGGCAACAGGGAAAAAGAAAGCGGTGTCATGCTCTGGATGCTGGGGCCAATGCCTTGTCAAACTGTGAACATGCCCGACGCCTTTGTCGCGAATTGTCGGGATTGCGTTTTCGGTACTGGAAGGATGATGTTGTGATGCCCTTTCTCCTTGCCCGGATGTCTCTGACTTCAGCGATATTTGCCATTGCGCTCAGCGGTCTTGGTGCGGCCTTGCCGCAAGCTTTGATGGCGCAGGCATTTTCCGCCGAACGACAATCCATCGCCGAAGCCGCCGCCGCCGATGAGGCGCTGGTGGCCTTTTACCGCGACCGCGATTTCGCGCCTGTCTGGACCGGGCCGGAAGATGAGGCGCGCCGTACTGCACTTGTGCGCGCGCTCGAGAAGGCCGGCTATCACGGCCTGCCTGCCGCGCGCTACGATATCGCGGGCCTGCGCGCGGCCTTTGCCGCGGCGACAAACCCTTGGATGCGCGGCCAAGCCGATGTCATGGCGAGCCGGATTTTCCTGCGTTACGCGCGTGATGTGCATGGTGGGTTCCTCGACCCTTCGCGGATCATTCCCGATATCTTCCAAGATCAACCGCACCGCGATCCTTATGCGCTGATGACGGGCTTCTTGGCGGCTGATCCGCATCGCTTCATGGCCGCGCTGCCACCCCAAAGCCCGGGCTATAACCGCTTGATGCGGATGAAGATGTCGCTTGAGGCGATGGCGCGCGACGGTGGCTATGGCCCGCGCGTGCAAGCCGCCAGCCTGCGGCCGGGCGAAACCGGCCCTGCTGTTGTGCAACTGCGCGACCGATTGATCCGCATGGGGTATCTGGCGCGTGCGGCAACCGCTGAATATGATGCGCGGCTGCAATCGGCGGTGATCGCTTTCCAGATGAACAACGGGCTCGTGGCCGATGGCGTGGCCGGGGCCGATACCATCGCCGCGGTCAATGCCTCGGTCGAGGACCATTGGAACGAGGTGGTGCTGGCGATGGAACGGCATCGCTGGCTGAATGACGGGCAGGTGCATGATCGGCTGATTTTCGTCAATCTGACCGATTTCCACACCCGCGTCATCGACAATGGCGAGGTCAGTTTCATCACCCGCTCGGTGATCGGCGCACGCGACCGCCAGACGCCCGAGTTCTCGGACGAGATGGAGCATATGGTCATCAACCCAAGTTGGTATGTGCCCCGTTCCATCGCGCAGCGCAGCTATATCCCCGGTATACTGGCTGGGCGCAGCACCTATATGCAACTCATGTCGAATGGCCGCGTGATCGATCGCTCCGGCATCGATATGAGCCGTTTCTCGGTTACCAGCTTCCCCTTCGATCTGCGTCAACCGCCGGGGCCGAACAATGCGCTTGGCACGGTGAAATTCATGTTCCCCAACCGTCATGCCATCTATCTGCACGACACGCCCGAGCAGCATTTGATGGATCGTGCGGTGCGGGCCTATTCCTCGGGCTGCATCCGGTTGGCCGATCCGCATGCGTTTGCCTATCACTTGCTGGAACGCCAAAGCGATGATCCTGTCGGGCAGTTCCAAACCATCCTCGCGTCGGGTAACGAGACCTATCTGCATCTCGAACAGCATATCCCGGTGCATCTGACCTATTGGACGGCTTGGGTGGAAAGTGATGGGCATTTGCAGACCCGGCCCGACATCTATGGGCGCAATGCCATCCTGAGCCGCGCGATCAGGTCGCTTGGGGTGGTCATGCCCGAGGCTTCCAGCTAATCCTTGCCCCGCAAAGCATGGCTGCGGGGCGCAAGGGCAAGATGGCAGGGCATAGCATCACGGCAATCGCAACGGCACTGGGCGCTCAGGCGCTTGGTGCGGGTGATATCGTCGTCACGGGCTTGGCCGAGCCTGCGACGGCTGGGCCGGATGATCTGGCGATGGCGATGCGGGCCTCTTACGCGGCGGATCTGGCCAAGGGGCGCGCGCGTGCCGCCTTGATCGGGGCGGATATGGATTGGCGCGCCTTGGGGCTGGAGGCGGCGATTGTCGTGCCGCGTCCACGGCTTGCCATGGCAGGCGTCACACAGGTCATGGATGGCGGTCCCGATATTGCGCCGGGGGTTCACCCAAGCGCCGTGATCGATGCCAGCGCACAGATCGGGGCAGGGGCGGCCATCGGTCCCTTTGTCGTGATCGGGGCAGATGTGGTGATCGGTGCGCGGGCGCGGATCGCAAGCCATGTCTCGATCGCGGCGCATGCGCGGATCGGCGATGACGCGCTGATCTTACAAGGGGTGCGGATCGGGGCGCGGGTGCGGATCGGTCAGCGCGCCATTTTACAGCCCAATTGCGTGATCGGTGCCGATGGTTTCAGCTTCGTCACCCCTGAGGCCAGCCAGGTCGAGCGTATCCGCGACAGCCTTGGCCAAGCCGATGGCGCGGTGCCGCCGCAAAGCTGGCGGCGTATCCATTCACTGGGTTCGGTCGTGATCGGCGATGATGTGGAAATCGGGGCCAATGCAACCATCGACCGGGGCACGATTGCCGATACCGTGATCGGCGATGGCACCAAGCTCGATAACATGGTCCATGTGGGCCACAATGTGCGCATCGGGCGCGATTGCCTTTTGTGTGGTCAGGTGGGCATCGCCGGATCGGTCAAGATCGGGGACCGGGTTGTTTTGGGCGGCCAATCAGGTGTCGCCGATAACCTCGAGATCGGATCGGATGTGGTGACCGGTGCCTCGACCATCATCTTGTCCACCGTGCCACCGGGGCGCGCGATGCTGGGCTATCCGGCGGTGCGGATGGAAACGCAGGTCGCAATGTACAAGAACCTGCGCCGTTTGCCACGGCTGGCGCAAGCCGTCGCAGAGCTGAAGAAAGCCGTTTTCAAGGGCGACGAGACGCCGTAATTGACCCGCAGTGTATAACGGAGTGATGCCATGACCGACAGTGTCAGGGAAAAGGTGATCGCGATCATCGCCGAACAGGCGGTGCTGGAGCCCGGTGACATCACGCCCACGGCCACGCTGGCCGATTTGGGGATCGACAGCCTTGGGCTGGTCGAGTCGATCTTTGCCATCGAAGAGGCTTTCGATATTCAGATCCCCTTCAACGCGAATGAACCCGATCAAAGCGATTTCGACATTTCGTCGGTCGATGCCATCATCGCGGCGGTCGAGGGTTTGGTTGCCGCGCAAAAAGGCGCCTGAGCTGCCATGCGCCGCGTCGTCATCACCGGCCAAGGCACGATCAACGCGCTCGGCCAAGATGTGCCGCAGACCTTGGCCGCCATGCGCGAAGGGCGTTGCGGGATCGGGGAATTGGATCTGCGCGATGTCGATCGTCTCTCGGTCAAGATCGGCGGCCAGATCAAGGGCTATGACCCCGAGGCGCTGTTCAATCGCCAGCAGATCGCGCTTTATGATCGCTTCACGCAATTCACCCTGATCGCCGCGCGCCAAGCGCTGGATGGGTGTGGCCTGTCTTTCGCGGGGGAATTGGCGGTGCGTTCAGGCGTCGTGCTGGGCACGGCGGGTGGCGGTGTGAACACTTGGGATGAGAATTACCGCACTGTCTATGAAGAGGGGAAGAACCGCGTTCACCCCTTTGTGGTGCCGAAGCTGATGAACAATGCGGCCGCCTCGCATGTGTCGATGGAATGGAACCTCAAGGGGCCAAGTTTCTCGGTCGCGACGGCCTGCGCGTCGTCCAATCATGCGATGGGGCTGGCCTTTCAGCTCATCCGGGGCGGTGCCGTCGATGTGATGGTCACCGGCGGGTCCGAGGCGATGTTGTCCTTTGGCGGCATCAAGGCCTGGGAGGGGCTGCGCGTCATGTCCAAGGATGCCTGTCGCCCCTTCAGCGCCAATCGCAACGGCATGGTGCAGGGCGAGGGGGCGGCGGTTTTCGTCTTCGAGGAATATGAACACGCCAAAAAGCGCGGCGCCGAGATCCTGGCCGAGGTGGTGGGGTTTGCCATGACGTCGGATGCGGCCGATATCGTCATGCCCTCGAAGCAGGGGGCCGCACGCACCATCGCAGGCGCGTTGAAAGATGCGCGGCTCAACCCGTCGGACGTGGCCTATATTAATGCCCATGGCACGGGCACGGCGGCCAATGACAAGGTCGAATGCGCCGCTGTTGCCGATGCCTTCGGCCATCATGCTGATGAGCTGATGATCTCCTCGACGAAATCCATGCATGGGCATTTGATCGGCGGCACAGGCGCGGTCGAGCTTTTGGCCTGTATCATGGCGCTGAAGGACGGGGTGATCGCACCGACCATCGGCTATGAAGAACCCGATCCCGAATGCGCGCTGGATGTCGTGCCGAACGAGGCGCGCGAGGCGCGTGTCGAAGCGTGCTTGTCCAACGCCTTTGCCTTTGGCGGGTTCAACGCCGTGCTGGCCCTGCGCCGCGCGCCCTAGCATAGGCGCGCGGTCTGGACTTACTGCGCGGGTGGGCTGGCTGCTTCGTCCCGGCGGAGCTGCTCAAGAAGGGTGAGGGCCGCGGCATTGCGCGCCTCAAGTGCCGCAAAACCGGCGGTAAAGCCGCTGAGCGAGGCCGAGATCTGGACCAGCTGGTCAGGGGCGGGCAGCGGCACCAAGGCCACGGTCGCGCGCGATCCGCGACGCAGGGCGGTGATATCCTCCTCGGTCAGGCCAAGGCGCGCGAAACAGCCGATGGTCTGGCAAAAGGCAAAGGGGTATTCCGACCAATTCCCCTCATCCACGCGCAAGCGGATGCCCGGTGTCAGCAATGTCTCGAGCGGGGTCACGATCGTGGCACCCGCGACAAGCTGGCCATCATCGGGAATATCGAAGATGTTGAACTCGGCCACAGCGCCGCCATTGGCATCGCGCATCAACTGGTACAATTGGCAAGGCTCGGGCTGCCCCTCTTCGGCGCGGATGCAGCGGATTTCCCAATCGCCATGGGTTTCAGCGACATAGGTCGTGCCGACAGGCGTTTGGCCGGTGGGTAAGGCTTCGGCGCTACCCGTGGCTTGCGCCATGACAAGGCTTGGGACCAAGGCCATCGCGACAATCGCCAATCCGGTGCGCAGGGCGGGGTGGTGGGACATAAAGAAAGCTCCTTTGGCGGCGCGGTGGCCGGTTGGCCTTTGGCTAGCACGCGTCAGGCGGAGTGTCAGGGGCAAATTCCCGTGAAAGGGCGCATAAGGCGTGCTTTCGCGCAGACTGTCCCAAAAAGGCGAAAGGGCCCGAAGACCGGACCCTTTGCTGATTTTTTTCTCTCCCTGCCGGACTGGCCGACATTCTGAGAGTGACGCTATGACAGAGATTTCAATCCGTCAACAGGGCAATGACACCGCCACGCAGCGCGCGTGCGGATGTGAAAAAAGCCGCGCCAATGCAGGCGCGGCCAGTCAACAGGGAGGAAGTCAGCAAAGCATCTGCCGATGCATCGCAGCGAAACACTGGCGTAGAAAGGTTTCGATTGTATTGTCGGCTCATGTAACGAGTGAGGAGCGCGCATGGATCACGGGATTTTTATCGGCGGGGGTGGCGCGGATTACGCCCAGCCACAGCAGCTTTTGTTGAAATACGCCAATCGCCACGGGTTGATCGCGGGGGCGACAGGCACCGGCAAGACGGTGACGCTGCAGATCTTGGCCGAAAGCTTTTCGGCCGCCGGTGTGCCAGTCTTTTTGTCGGATGTGAAAGGTGATCTGGCGGGGTTGTCGCAGGCAGGCAGCGAAAGCGCCAAGCTGCATATCCCCTTTACCGAACGCGCCGCGCGCATCGGTTTCGTCGATTACGCCTATCGGGCCTATCCAGTCACATTTTGGGATCTTTACGGCCAAAAAGGCCATCCGATCCGCACCACTGTATCCGAGATGGGGCCCTTGATGCTGGCGCGCCTGCTGGAGTTGACCGAGGCGCAGGAGGGGGTGCTGAACATCGCCTTCCGCGTGGCCGATGAAGAGGGGATGGCGCTTCTCGATCTCAAGGATCTACAGGCGATGCTCACCTTCGTGGGCGAGGCGGGCGATGCGCTATCCTTGCGCTATGGCAATGTGGCGACCGCCTCGATCGGGGCGATCCAGCGCCGCCTTCTGGTGCTCGAGGGGCAGGGCGGTGATCGGCTTTTCGGGGAACCCGCGCTGTCGCTCGATGACCTTTTCCTGACTGATCCAAGCGGGGCGGGGCGGATCAATATTCTGGCCGCCGACCAGCTGATGCAAAGCCCGCGCCTATATGCGACCTTCCTCTTGTGGCTTTTGTCCGAGCTGTTCGAGAGCCTTCCCGAGGTGGGTGATCCGGACAAGCCCAAGCTGGTGTTCTTCTTCGACGAGGCGCATCTTTTGTTCGATGATGCGTCCAAGGCCTTGGTCGATAAGGTCGAACAGGTGGCGCGCCTGATCCGGTCCAAGGGGGTGGGTGTTTATTTCGTGACGCAAAACCCCGCCGATGTGCCCGAGGATATCTTGGGCCAGCTTGGCAATCGCGTGCAGCATGCGCTGCGCGCTTTCACCGGCAAAGACCGGCAGGATTTGCGCCAAGCGGCACAGAATTACCGCGACAATCCCCGCTTCGATATCGAGGATGCTATCCGCGAGGTCGGCACAGGCGAGGCGGTCACCTCCATGCTGGAGCGCAAGGGCGCACCGGGCATGGCCGAGCGCACGCTGATCCGGCCCCCATCCTCGCATCTGGGGGCGATCGCGGATGGTGCGCGCGCGGCTGTGATCGCGGCCTCGCCCTTGGCGGGGAAATATGACCGGCTTATCGACCGCGAAAGCGCCTTTGAGATCTTGCAAGCCCGCGCGGCTGCGGCGGCGCATGAGGCCGAGAAAGCCGAAGCGGCCGCAGCCCGCACAGAAGATGAGGCGCGCGAATTCACAGCCGCGCGGCGCTATTCCGCCGGTGACGCCCCGGCCAAGACGCGCCGCAAAAGCAGCGCGCGCTCCGACAGTGTCGGCGCGGCTTTCGCCAAAAGCTTTGCACGGCAATTGGGCACGAAATCGGGCCAAGCCGTGGTCAGGGGGATCTTGGGGGGGCTGTTTCGCGGGCGTTAGGTGTCGGGCGCGATCAATCCAAGCCCGCGCAGATAGATACCGATCCCCGATTCCAGCAAATCCTCGGGCGAGAAGGGGGCCACGGCCCCCGGCCGCCCGCGCGCGAACAACTCGACCACCCCGTGGCTCATCGCCCAGATATGGGCCGAGAACATCGCGGGCGGCGGGCGCTTTTCAACCGGAATATGCTGGGAAAGGGCCAATGCCGCGCGTTCCAACACGCCCCGTGATTTGGCCGCTGCGGCGGCCAGTTCCGCCGTGGCGTTGACCGATGTGCCGCTTTCGAACATCGCCATGTAATGGCCGGGGTATTTGCGCGCAAAAGCCAGATAGGCCCGCCCCGTCGCCTCGAACGCCGCGAGGGCCGAGGGTTGGCCATCGGCAAATGCATGTTCCATCAGATCGGCAAAGATCTCATGGCCCTGTAGCGCGCATTCCGCGATCAGCTGCTCGCGGCCATCGAAATGGCGATAGACGGCGGCGGGTGTGACGCCCGCGGCCTTGGCGGCCTCGGACAGCGTAAATCCCGTCGGCCCCATCTCTTCGATCAGATGGAGGGCCGCATCAACCAATGCTTGCCTGAGATTGCCGTGATGATAGCCGCGTTTGCTCATTTACCCTCAGGCCACCTCTGCGGTGGCGGTGTCGGTCCAGATCTCGGGGCCGCCGCAGATGGCGGGATCGGGCCTGCCGACAACGTCGCGATCTTTGCCGTCATAATCCATATCGGCAAGGATCGCACGGATCACCGCCAACCGCGCCCTGCGCTTGTCATCCGAGCGGATCACCGTCCAAGGGGCATGCGCGCTATGGCCACGCTGCAAGGTCTCGGCGATGGCGGCGGAGTATTTGTGCCAAAGCTTCAGCCCATCGACATCAATGGCACTCAGCTTCCATTGCTTCAGCAGATCGCCCTCGCGTTGCAAGAAACGCCGGAGCTGTTCGGCGCGGCTCACATTGAGCCAGATCTTGGTCAGCACGATGCCGTCATCCACGATCATACGCTCGAAATCGGGCAATTGCTGAAAGAATGTCGCGCGCTCGGTGGGCGTGCAGAAGCCAAAGACATGCTCGACCACACCGCGATTATACCAGCTTCGGTCAAATAGCCGAATTTCGCCCTTGGCGGGCAAATGGGCGATGTAGCGTTGGAAATACCATTGCGCGGCCTCGCGCTCGGTTGGTTTGGACAGCGCCACGATGCCCGCCACGCGCGGGTTGAGGTTTTGGCGCACCCGCGCGATGCAGCCACCCTTGCCCGCCGCGTCGCGCCCCTCGAAAACCACGGCGATGCGCTTGCCCGTGTCCCGCACCCAAGCATGGAATTTGACCAGTTCGATCTGCAGTGCTGCAAGCTGATCTTCGTAATCGCCGCGGTCAATGCGCGCAGGGTAGGGATAGGTCGGATTGATGATCTCATCTTTATCCGCAGCCATGATCTCCTGCCGGATATCGGCAGGGGCCTCGGTTTCGAAAAACGCCGAAATGGCGCCGTTGAAAGGTTTGGACATACGCGCTCACCATCTCCCCAAGGGATGTTACAGGCTTTGACATTAGGGGGAAGCCGGGCCTAGCGCAATGCGGCGCGCCGGGCCGCGCGATCGATGGCGGCCAGCACCGCGCCCGGATCGGCGTGATGGGGCGCATGGCCAACCCCTTCCATGATGTGGAGTGCGGCCCCCGCCACCTGTTGCGACAGGGGGATGGCATGGATCGCAAGCCCCACGGTCGTGTCGCGATCACCGTGCAAGATCTCGATCGGCACATCGAGGCCGGGGTAAAGCGGCACAAGCTGGTTGATCTCGGCCAAGATGCCGGCGCGCTGCAGCGCGTTCTCGCGCAATGCCCCGCGCTGAAGTGTCAGCCCAGCCCCGATATAGGCGGCATAGCCCGGCGGGATGGGTTGGGGTTCAAAGATCTGGGCGATCGTGTCGGTGACCACCCGTGTCGGCACCCACGCCGTCAGGATCGGTGCTGCAAGCCTTTGACCGACTGGGTGGGACAAGACCTTGTAATAGCGCGACAGGGGCGTGTTCCACGGGTGCGAGGCCGCGGCCAGCAAGACCAGACCCGCCACCTTGCCCGGATGGCGTGCCGCCCATGCAAGCGCCACCGCCCCGCCATAGGAATGGCCCAAGACCAAGGGTCGGCGCAGCCCAAGATCGGCCATCGCGGTGGCCAGATGGTCGGCCTGCTCGAAAATCGTGGCCCCGTCGCGGTCAAGCCGTTGCGAATAGCCAAGGCCCGGCCGGTCCAGCACGGTGACGCGGTAGCTGGTCACCAGCCGGCCCATCAGATCATGGGTAAAGTCGCGCATATTGCCGCTTGCGCCATGGATCAGCACGATATCGGGGCCTTGCCCCTGTTGCAGCAGGTGAAGCTTTTTGCCCCCGACATGCACGAAGCGGCCCAGCGGCGGGTGGCTTCGGCGCGCGCGCGCCTCGTTGCGGGCCGCGCGCCACAGCGTCAGCCCCCAAAGCCCGATCAGTGTCGCGGCAAGCAGCAAGGCGATGAGTGCGCCCGCGTTCATTCCCGCCAATCGGTCGAGCGTTGTCCGATCTCGGCCATGTCGAAAGGCGTGGTCAGATACATCTCCGAGACCCAATTGTTGTAGAGAAGATGCGCATGGCTGCGCCAGCGGTTCTGGGGTGCGCGACTTGGATCGTTCTCGGGGTAGTAATTCATCGGCACATTGATCGGCGTGTCTTGCGCCACGTCGCGGTCATATTCTTGTTTCAGCGTGTCGCTGTCATATTCGAAATGGTTGAAGATATAGAGCGCGCGATGGGTGCGATCCTCGACCAGACAGGGGCCGACATCGTCCGAGCCCAAAAGCGTGACCAACCCCGGCACGGCGTCGATCTCGGGCTGGCGCATCTCGGTCCAACGGCTGACGGGGATGATGAAATCATCCGAGAACCCGCGCAGGTAAGGCGAGGCGGGTTGCAACACCTGATGGCGGAAACAGCCGAAGGCCTTGGCGTCGAGCATATGTTTCTCGACCCCGTGGAAATAGTTGATCATCGCCATCCCGCCCCAGCAGACGCCGAAGGTGGAATGGACATGGCTTTGGGTCCAGTCAAAGACCTGCTGCAACTCGTCCCAATAGGTCACATCGGCGAAATCCAGATGTTCGATGGGCGCGCCGGTGATGATCAGCCCGTCGAATTTCTCGCCGGTGGCGGCAACTTCGGCAAAGGGGCGATAGAATTCTTCCATATGTTCGGCGGCGGTGTTGCGGGTCGCGTGATCGGTCATGCGGATCAGCGACAACTCGACCTGCAAGGGTGTGGCCCCGATCAGGCGGGCAAACTGCGTCTCGGTCTGGATCTTTTTCGGCATCAGGTTGAGCAAACCCACCCGCAGGGGCCGGATATCTTGCTTATCGGCCGCATCGGCGCCCATCACCATCACGCCCTCGCGCTTGAGCACGGCATAGGCGGGCAGGGTAGAGGGGAGCTTGATGGGCATTGTGACCGTCCTTGACTGGGAAAGCGGAACTAGGGGCGCGTGGTGGCGCGGCCAAGGGCTGTGGCGACAAGGGCGGTGGCGTCTTGCGCGTCGCGCACGCCCTCGACCTCGGCGGCGGTGACCGTCACCCCCCAATTGCGCGCCATCGCGGCATAAAGCGGCGCGCGGTGGGCCATCGCATGCGCATAGGCATAGCGGATAAAGGCGTTTGGATCGGCCGTTTCCGCGCGCAAGCCCTGTTCGTCCAGCCAGCTTTGCCAAAGCGGCAAAAGGAATTCGGGCTTGTAATACATGGGCTTTGGGTCGCGGTCGAAGCGGCGG
>JAQCLA010000061.1 GCA_027592105.1 Pseudomonadota bacterium
TGCAGGTGGCTGAGGAAGCCTGCTTGCGGTGCATGATGTGTTCCCACGCGCAGCCTTTCGAATTGCCGCAAGATCCACATGGTCCCGCAAGAAAGCTGCATAGTCGGCGATGGCCGCGTCGAGGTCGGGGTGTTCCATCGCTTGCACCAAACCAAGGTGTCGTTCCGGAAGGCTGAGGTCACCACGTCGCGGAAGCGCGCCGAGAACGGGCAGACCGGCGCGCTCCATCCCGAGCCGGGTCAAACGCTCGTGGCGCGGGCTTGCAACACGATTCAAAATCACACCCGCGACATTCAGCGCCCTGTCATACTGCGCAAAGCCCAATGCCGTCGCCGCTGCTGATTGTGCCTGCCCGCTAACGTCAAGCACAAGAACCACCGGCCAGCCCATTGCACGCGCCGTTTCCGCGCTGGAGCCGCATCCCATCGCACCACGTGTCGCAACGCCATCGAAAAGGCCCATGGAGCCTTCGGCGATGCAGATATCTGCTCCCTGTGCCTGGGCTGCGATGGTCGAGAACAGCACCTCTCCCATCGCCCAACTATCGAGGTTGTAGGAGGAACGCCCGCAGGCCGCACGGTGAAAGGCGGGATCGATGTAATCGGGTCCGGATTTGAATGGCTGTACATTCACGCCGTCGCCGACAAACGCTCGCAACAGCCCGAGCATCACAGTCGTCTTACCCGTGCCAGAAGCCGGTGCAGATACAATCAAGCCAGGGGGAATAGCTGGGTTACTCATCGCGCTCGCTCCATTCCGCCCAAGGGCTTTCGGCACTTTGCGGGCGATACCGGCGGTCATAATCTGGCGCGTAAAGGCGGCTTTCGCTAAACGCCGTGTCGCCAAGCGCAGAGCCGACCATGATCAGGGCGGTGCGCTCGATCCCTGCGGGTAGACGGGATTCAATGGTAGACAAAGTCCCGCGCAAGATGCGCTCGTCAGGCCAACTCGCACGCCAAACCACAGCGACCGGGCAATCTGCCCCGTAATACGGAATTAGGTCGGCCGTGACCCGTGCGAGGTTCTGGATCGAAAGATGAATGGCAAGCGTGGCACCTGTTGAGCCGAAGGCAGCCAATGTTTCATCATCTGGCATCGAAGACGCGCGCCCCGCCGTACGAGTGAGAACGACCGATTGGGCTACACCGGGAAGTGTCAGTTCAGAACCTAGTGCGGCCGCTGCTGCGGCGAAGGATGGCACCCCCGGCGTCACGGTGTAAGGGATGCCCACTGCCCGCAGTCTCCGGATCTGCTCGCCCATCGCAGACCAGACAGACAAATCCCCTGAATGCAAACGGGCCACATCTTCGCCGCTTTCATGAGCGGCAGCGATCTCGCGAATGATGGCGTCAAGATCGAGCGGCGCAGTATTCACGATCTTCGCACCGGGCGGGCAATGGGACAGGATCGCCGCGGGAACGAGTGAGCCTGCATAAAGACAGACGCGGCATGACGCGATAATGTCACGACCACGCAGCGTCAGCAGATCCGCAGCACCTGGCCCTGCACCTACAAAATGTACAGTCATCCTTCCATCCTTTCCGCAAGGGCGCAGGTCGCCATCCCATCCGTCGAAATCTTGCGCGTAACGAGCAAACGAGCGCCCGGCCCTGCGGCGGCAAGGGCAGCGGCTTCTGCGAGGCTTCCTGTCGCGCGCGCAACCTGCGAGGAAACCGAAGTTGTATGGGTCTGTTGGTCCGACAACAACGCACTGTCAACACCCCGCGCCGGAAGGCCCAGTTGGAACACAAGCGCGCGAAAGGTGTCGGAGTTTGCCTTGTCGGCTGCCGTGGCGAGCAGTTGCACCTGCGTCGCGTTACCGGTGCGGTCCAAAGCATCTTGCAGGCTGGCTACCGTCGCAGCACCGCGGAAACCAAAACCCGCGACGATCATAACACGACCCGCCATTGTACGATGGCGCGCGAAGGGGACCAGCCACGCCGCGGTCCAAGCGGCGCAGCCTCGGCCAGCGCAATCCGCAGCAAATCACCCCCGAGGCGGGCATTCCAATGGATCAAAAGAGCCTCGGACTCAAGCGTCACAGCATGGGCAACCAGCCGCGTTCCCTGCGACAAACGGGCCGCAAGATCGACAATCAGCTCCTCTGATAGGCCGCCGCCGATGAAAACCGCTTGCGGAAGCTGAAGCCCTAACAGCGCATCGGGTGCTTCCCCCTCGACGACAGACAGGCGGTCCAGTCCGAACCGATCGGCGTTGGCTCGAATACGGGCTGCGCGATCGCGACGCGGTTCGATGCTGATTGCGTAAAGCCGCGGATGTGCAAGGCACCATTCGATGCCAATTGAACCTGATCCGCCGCCTATGTCCCATAATGTTTCGCCCGGCTTAGGGGCCAAGGCCGACAGAGCCAGCGCCCGCACTGGTCGCTTGGTCATTTGCCCGTCTGTATCGAAGAACGCGTCAGAAATACCCGCGACGACGGGGAGTACCATGCCACGACCTTCCACCTCAAGCGCCACAGCAATTGGGTGGCTGAAAGCGCCGGAGAAATCCTTGGCGCGCGCCGAAGTCACCCGCGCGCGCGGTCCCCCGAGAGCTTCCAGCATGATCATACGGGTTTCGCCGAAACCTTCAGCGCAAAGATAGGCTGCAAGCGCTTCGGCCGCTTTCCCGTCGCGCAGCAAAACGATGGCGCGCTGACCCGGCGCAAGCTGCGGCCGCAGCCGTTCCAAAGGCGCGGCATGCAATCCTAAACAAAGGGTCAGTTCAAGCGGCCAACCAAGATGCGCCGCGGCCAAGGAAAAGGTGGAGCGGCCGGGGATGGCGCGCCATTCTCCTACGGCAAGCCGCGCCGAGATGACCGATCCGGCCCCGAACCAGAACGGATCGCCCGAGACAAGCGCCACGACGGACCGCCCACGAAATCCCTCGAGCAGACGCAATCCATCGGCGAAGGGCACCGGCCATGCCACACGCTGAACACCAAGATCGGGCAAAAGCTCCAGATGGCGCGAAGGGCCAATCACAATCTCAGCCTCGTCCAGCGCTTGCCGGCTTGCAGCGCATAAGCTGTTCGGGCCATCTTCGCCCAGACCAATAATGGTCAGCCACGGAGCCTCAGACATGACTTGCAAACTCCTCGTGCTTGCCGGAACAACCGAGGCGACAGCCTTCGCGCGGGCCACCGCTGATCGGGGACTCGACGGGATCGTGTCCTTTGCCGGTCGGGTGGAGCGCCCCTTGCGCCAACCCCTGCCGCAGCGTGTGGGCGGGTTTGGCGGGATCGCTGGGCTTGTCGCCTATCTGCGCACAGAGAAAATCACCCATGTGATCGATGCGACCCACCCTTTTGCCGTGCAGATGAGCCATCATGCCGTCGCCGCTTGCGCCGAGGCGGGTGTGCCGCTCGTCGCCCTGACGCGCCCGGCTTGGGCCCCCGTGGCGGGCGACAGATGGATTCATGTGCCCGACATAGCTGGCGCCGTTGGAGCGCTGGAGAGACCGGCCAGCCGGGTGATGTTGGCAGTCGGGCGCATGCATCTCGACGCATTCGCGCCGAACCCGCAACATTTCTACCTGCTGCGCCTCGTCGACCCGCCAAAGGGTGAGTTGCCTTTCCCCTGTGCCAAAGTCATCATGGATCGTGGCCCGTTCGATGCCGATGCCGACCAAAAGCTGATGGAAGAATTCGGGATCAACATCGTGGTCTCCAAGAATGCGGGTGGCAGCGGGGCCTATGCCAAGATCACGGCGGCTCGGGCGCTTTGCCTGCCTGTCGTTATGATTGAGCGGCCCCTCGCGCCGTCGCGGCGAGAGTTGCACAGTGTGGAGGCTGTTTTCCACTGGCTCTCTCACTGCCCCACAGACCGTGGGGTATAAACGATGGGAGACGTGTCACGGGTGAGAATGCGGGTCGCCGATGACCCGATCAACACAACGGTCTGCATGTTTGCCATGTTGGGCGACGCGTTAGAAAGCAGAACAGTGCGCAGATGCTCGTCCGGGGTTGAAACTGAGCGCGCGAACACAAGCACACGATCCGGTTCACAGGTCTGCCGCAGGAGCTTCAATGCCTGAGAGAAACCTTTGGGTCGTGCCTTGGATCGCGGATTGTACAGAGCGACTGCGAAATCGGCTTCGATGGCGAGGCGCAGCCGACGCTCGATGAGGTCCCAAGGCTTTAGATTATCGCTCAGATTTATCGCACAGAAATCATGCCCTAGAATGGCGCCGACCCGCGCCGAGGCCGCCAGCATCGCAGTTATGCCTGGCAGTACACGTATATCAAGGTTGCGCCAGTGTCTTGGCCCAACCTCCACCGCCTCGAACACGGCTGAGGCCATGGCAAAGACCCCGGGATCACCGGAACTTACAACCACCACGCGGTGCCCGCCCTCGGCCATTTCAAGCGCATGACGCGCCCGGTTTAGTTCCCGACGGTTGTCCGTTGCATGAAGAGTAAGCCCGTGCCGTGGCTGGATGCGTTTCACATAGGGAATGTAACCTACTACGTCAGTTGCCTCGGCCAGCGCCTGCGAGACTTCAGGTGTTACGAGCGACGGATCACCTGGACCCAGCCCCGCTATGACGAGCCAGCCGCTCATGGACGCCTCCCTTGGCCGTGGACGATGACTATCGAAAAATATGGTGACGCCCGATCGCCTGCCTCAGCCAGCGGAACGGCGCGTTCCTCGAGCATGCTAGCGCATTCGACAAGCCATGCGCGGTCAACCTTGCCCGCGGCTTCCAACGCACGGCGTACCTTGGAGAGGTTTCGGCCCACCTTCATCACAATGATTGCATCGGCAGCGGCCATATGTCGGACAAGATCATCCTCGGACATGGTACCAAGAAGCACGCTGAGGACATCATCACCCCAAGTGATCGGGATGCCCGTCGCTGTCCATGCTGCCGACATGCCGGTAATCGCGGGGATGACCTCAACAGGCACATGATCTTTCAACCGCGTGTAAAGATGCATGAAAGAGCCGTAAAAGAACGGATCTCCTTCGCACAACACAACGATATCCTCGCCACTCTCGGCCAATTTGCGCAGCTGGCCCGCGACTTGTTCATAAAAGGCAGATAGGCAATCCGCATAGGCAGGGTCATCGAGTGGGATCTCAGTCGTCACCGGGTATTCCATCGCGATTTCGACAACATCGTGGCGTAGAATGCCATCGACGATCGCGCGCGACCGACCGGGGCGCCCAGACTTTCGGAAGAATGCGATATGGCCCGCGCCACGCACCAGCCGATCAGCCCTTACGCTCATCAGCTCAGGGTCGCCCGGCCCGAGGCCGACGCCGTAAACCGAGCCCATTCTCATTCCGCGGGGCTCGCGATGGCATTGATGGCAGCGACGGTAATTGCGCTGCCACCCAGCCGACCTTCGACTATCACGGCGGGTGCGGGCTGCGCCCTCCACAGCGCTTCTTTGGATTCTGCCGCGCCGACGAAACCGACCGGGCAGCCGATGATGGCCGCAGGGCGAGGACAATTCGGGTCCTCGAGCATTTCCAGCAGATAGAACAGCGCAGTCGGCGCATTGCCAATCGCGACCAGCGCCCCCGCCAAATGAGGCCGCCACAATTCAAGCGCAGCCGCCGACCGCGTCGTGCACAGTTGGGCGGCCAGACCAGGCACCTCGGGGGCTTGCAGGGTGCAGATAACATCATTCTGCCGGGGTAGGCGTTTTCGGGTTACACCCTCGCTGACCATGCGCGCGTCACACAAGATGGGCGCGCCTGCCTCCAGCGCCGCGCGGGCATCAAGCACTATGCCGGGCGAAAATCGGATATGTGCCTCGAGCCCGACCAAACCCGCAGCATGGATCATGCGCACCGCGACCCTTTCCTCATCCGTCGTGAACCGATCAAGTGCGGCTTCTGCCCGAATGGTCGCAAAGCTCTCGGCGTAGATTGCAGCGCCGTCCGTTTCATAGGTGTATGGCATCGTCTATCCACTGATTAGATTGGGCAAGTCCACAGGCATCACAGCGCAGCGATCGGGTTCATCCCATGGCGTGCCACGGGTGACAAGGTCAAACAAGCCATCGCGCCCGACCAGTGTCAGATCGCAAATGGCAGGAAAGGCGCAGCCCTTGGCGCAGCCCGAGATGTGCAAGCTGGCATTGGTTGGCAGGTGCTTTGCAAGGCTGCGCGCCAGCTTGCGGGTTTCCCCGCCAGCTTGCGGGCAGCCCGGTGCGCCTATGCATGCGTGAATCCGCAACAATGGATCATCGGGATCGGTGATCAGCGTCTGCAATCCAGTCAACGCCGCCGTATCCGCAAGACCGGGCAGAAACAGCATGCGCCACGGCGTGATCCGCAGCAGACCCTCGGTCGCTGCCGCAAGCGTGACGAGGTTATCTGGCGTTAGCTGACCAAAGCCTGCCGCAACAAGCAGGCCATCCGGCACAAGTCCGGGACGCGGTGCTCTGGCGACGGCGTTGGGCCTCAGGTCGCCTGTCAGCATCTCGGGAAGGGTCTGACCCGCCGCAATATGGCGCGCCATCCGACCGCGCCCATCCGCACCAACCCCGCCGGAGGCAACAAACCAGCGCGCAAGGGCGAGAGCGAGGCTCACCGCTTCCCCAACATCGCGCGCGGCCCGGCCCGTAGCACAGCCATCGACGCGCACGATGAGCTGCGCACCAGCCGCCTCGATGCGAATGTCTCCGCTGGTCTTTGCAAGGTTTCGATCCGGGCCTGCATCAATGACGAAACCAAACTTGGATGGAAGGCAAGCCAGATCAGGCGCAACGAGGCCCAATGACAACTGGGTTGCGATCAGCGTCTGCGGGTCATCGGCCCCAGTACCACGGAACGGGTCGACGACGATGTTGCGTCGTCCCTCCACGCTGGGATCGGTATCCAGCAAGCCCATCTTCGCCAGCGCCGCAAGCAGGAGATCATGCTCCGTCTCGGTCACGCCGCGAAGTTGGAGGTTGGCACGATTTGTCAGATCGATCAGGCCGTTGCCGAATCGCAGAGCAATCTCGGCCAGACCGCGCGCCTGTTGCGGTGTCAACTCTCCAAGCATCGGGCGCACCCGCACCACGAACCCATCGCCCGAGGCCATCGGTCGATGCGCGCCGGGACACCAGCCGCGGATCGCAGGCGAGATCATGTTTCTGCCTCCAGCGCGGCGAGGATCGAATTGCGCCGCGACTGCCACAGACCCGCCCCGTGCAGCTCGGCAAATCGCGAGCGCATAGCAGCCAATGCCTCGGGGTTGGCCTGTTCAAGAAAGCCCGTCACTGCGTCATTCCCTAGCGTCGCGTCCCAGAACTGGTCGAAAAGATGCGGTCCAACGACACCTGCAAGATGGGCAAAAGCGGCCATATTTTCGAGCGTAGAGGCGATTTCCGCAGCGCCCCGAAAGCCATGCCTTTGCATCCCCGCGATCCAGCCGGGGTTGGCGGCGCGGGCCTGCACGACACGGGCGATTTCCTCGGTTAAGGCGCGCGCGCGGGGACGGGCGGGGTCAGTATTGTCGACATGGTAAAGCCGCGCTGCGCCACCGGTGATGCCTTGGGCGGCGGCAAAACCTGCCTCGTGGGCGGCGTAATCTTCGGCCAGCAATAGATCGGTTTCAGGCAGGTCTTGAAGGTGGACAAAAGTATCGGCTTGCGCCACGCGGGCCTTCAAGCCATCCATGTCGCGCGCCTGTTTGTCGCCATCGATGGCCCAAGCTGAAGCTGCCAGCCAAGCCTCGCCAGCCGCGCGGCGGCCGTCATCGGAGAAATTCCCAAAGTGCTGTCCCATCCCGAGGCCGAAACTGCCCGGTGCCGGTCCATAGACGCGCACCTCATCGCGGCCGGCATAGGGGTTCCAGTCAGGTGCTTCATCGCGCTGACCCAACACTCGCACCGCTTGCTGAAACAAAGCAGTCAGGGTCGGAAACACATCACGAAACAAGCCCGATACCCGTAGTGTCACATCGATACGGGGGCGATCCAGCTCGGCGATGGGCAGCACTTCGATGCCTGCGACACGTTCCGAGCCTGCGTCCCAAACAGGCCGCACACCCAACAACGCCAATGCCATGGCGAATTCCTCGCCTGCGGTACGCATCGTGGCCGAGCCCCATAGATCCACAATCAATCCGCGGGGCCAATCACCTTCATCCTGTAAATGGCGGCGGATCAATTCTTCGGCGAGCACCGCACCTTGCCGAAAGGCCGCGCGGGTCGGTACGCTCCGCGGATCAGTTGTGAATAGGTTCCGCCCGGTCGGCAGGACATCGGACCGCCCCCGATAGGGCGAACCTGAAGGTCCTGCTTCGATCCGGCGTCCCGAAACCGCATCGATGAGTGCCTGACGTTCGGCACCCGCGGCCGCATGGCTATCAAAAGCCGCCTGCACCGCCTGCGCCCTGCCCCAGACATGCAGGCCGTCACCGAACTGGCTTTCCTTGACGTCGCAGACAAAGCGGTCGATGCGTGCAATCGCCTCGGCGGTGTTTGCGGCAGGGTCGATGCCGAGATCACCCTCGACGCCGAGGCTGCGGGCCTCGTCGCGGATATCGGTGATCAGGCGGTCGCGGCGGCGTGGATCAAGACCATCGGCGTTAGAAAACTCGTCAAGCAGCGCCTCGAGCCGGGCAAACCTATCCGGCGTGCCGGATAGCCGCAGCGGCGGCGGCACATGGCCGAGCGTTACGGCACCGATCCGACGCTTCGCTTGGGCAGCCTCTCCGGGATCGTTGACGATGAAGGGATAGATCACCGGCATATGGCCGATCAGCGCCTCTGGCCAGCAGTCCCCAGATAGGGCGACAGCTTTGCCCGGCAGCCACTCCAGCGTGCCATGTGCGCCAACATGGACCAATGCATCGACTTCACGGCGCAACCAAAGGTAGAAAGCGACATAGGCATGGCGCGGCACCCGTGACAGATCGTGATAGTCGTCGTCACGCGCCTCTGGCGTCCCGCGTTCGGGTTGAAGCGCGACAAGGGCCTTACCACGCCGAACCGCTGCGAAGGTAAACCCATTCGGCCCTGCATCGGGATCATCCTCGGGCCTACCCCAAGCTGATTGAAGCGTGTTACGGAGCGCCTTGGGTAAATCTTCCAGGGCTGCACGATAGTCGGTCAGAGCCCAATTTATGCGCGCGGCTCCCAAAGCGCCATGTAGGGTCGGACCGGGCGACAGGTCATGTCCCGCATTGGACAGATCGTCGAGAATCGCCTCGGCCGAGGCCAGTGCGTCGAGGCCGACGGCATGGGCCATGTTCCATGCACGCCCCGGGTAGGTCGACAGCACCAGTGCGACACGTCGCGCGGCAGGCGCGCTCTGGGACAGCCGATACCAGCCGGCCACCCGATCCGCGATAGCGGCGATGCGGGCGGGTTCAGGCGCATGGGTGTAACGGGCAAATTGGAGATGCGGATCGCGCGAACCGGGTTCCTTAAATGAGGCAACGCCTGCAAAAAGCCGTCCATCGACCTCAGGCAGGACAATGTGCATAGCAAGATCAGCTGGGGAAAGGCCACGCTCTGACCCTTCCCATGCCTTTCGCGTCGACGTGGCCAGCGCGATCTGGAACACCGGCACGCCAGCTGCATCGAGCGGTGACCGCCCGGCATCGCCGCGCCCCGAAAACGAGGTGGCATTGACGATAGCCACAGGTGCGAGCCGACCCACCTGGCCTTCTAGCCATTCACGCGCGCCCGGCGCCTTGAGCGACGGAACGAATAGTCCGAGCGCGTTAAATCCTCGGGACTGTAAGGCGGCGAAGAGAGCGGTGATCGGAGCAATATCGGCGGCGACAAGATAGGAGCGGTAGAAGACGACAAGAACCAGTGGCTTTTCGCTAGCAAAAAAAGCCATTGGCGCAGGACAGCAGACCCCCTCTGCGGGCGTCCATGCCCCAACCTCGGGCAGGGTCTTTGCACCAAGCACCGGACCGGCATAAAGCCCGGCCGCCAGCGCCATCTGCGCGAGTGCAGCCTGCGACGCAACCGCACCCCCGGCATCGCAAAGCTTTACAAGGCGTTTGAGTGTCGAGGCTGGCACGGTCGAGACGGCGTCGAGCCGGGCATCGGGCCGCCCGTCCGCGGGCAGCACGGCCAGCGCTATCCCCTTTTGGCGTGCCAGCGCCTCAATCTGTTGCAGGCCGTAGGGCCAATAAGGCACCCCACCGATCAAGCGAATCAATATGCCTTTCGCATGCGACAAGGTCTGTTCGAGATAGATATCGACAGATAGCGGATGTTTGAGGGCCGCGATATTGGCAAGCCTCAAGCTTGGCAGTCGCCCCTCGGGGCCACCACCACGATGCCAACCCGCCGCGAAAGCCCCAAGATCGCTGTCCGAAAGGGACAAAACGACTAGATCCGCAGGCAATTGCCCCAGATCCGTTGGCGTCTCGGTTTCATCAAGCCCGTGGCTCTCGCGAAAGATGACATGCATTGGGGCGTCTCTGCGTTAATGCGCAGCTTGTGCGCTGGGTGTTAGCACATTGCGGATCGCCTCCACATCGATATCGTCATGTTCTGCGATTACTACCAGTCGGCCGCGCCGTTCTTCCGCCTCGGTCCAAGGGCGGTCATACTGGTGACGCACCCGCGCACCGACCGCCTGCACCAAAAGGCGCATCGGCTTGCCGGTGACCGCAGCATAGCCTTTCACCCGCAGGATGTTGCGCTGCTCAGCCAGTTCGGTGATCCGAGCCACCAGATCAGCCGGATCACAAATTTCGGAAATTTCGATCACAACGCTGTCGAAATCATCATGTTCATGATCATCATGGTCGTCGTGATGGCTGGGGCGCGCGTCGATGTCATCCTCAGCGGCGGCCTCAAGGCCAAGGATGATGCGCGCATCGACCGCGCCCTCGACAACCTCGATGATCGGCAACGGGCGTGGGGCCTCAGCCGCGATCACTGCACGAGCGCGTGCGACGCCTTCTGGCCCTGCGAGATCGGGTTTGGTCAGAAGCACAATATCGGCGCAAGCTATTTGATCCTCAAACACTTCGGAGAGCGGCGTTTCATGGTCGATGCTTTCATCGGCCAAACGCTGGGCATCGACGGCGGCCACATTCGG
>JAQCLA010000062.1 GCA_027592105.1 Pseudomonadota bacterium
TCAGATGGAGCAGGTCTGGACCAACACGCTGCCACGGCGCCTTGTTGGCACGCAAGCGCGTGGTCTGAACGGCCTGTTGTCGCGTCATTCCCGTGATCCCGGCCCCGCCACGCTGGTGCCCGCGCAGGTCGTTATCGTGCGGCCCTGATCGGCGCGGCCGACTACCTGTTACAGATATTTTGGAGGCTGACCCAATCGGCATCGCTGAGCAGGGTCGCGGATGGCCCATCGCGCGCCGGGGCAATTCCGTCCAGATCCGCCACGCCCGCCGCCGTTGCATAGGGTGTCGCGGCAATGCTGGCTGCGTCGAACATGGGGCGCAAGTGCGCGCTCGCGACAGGGCCGGTTTCCTGTGACAAAAGCGTGATCGCATGGGCCTGAAGCGCCGCGCGTTCCAGCTGGCCTGTCGTCAAGAGCCGTAAGGTCGCCACCAGCCCTGCATCTTCCAACAGGCGCAGCATTGGATCGGCGGCGTCACGCCTGATGGTTTCGGCCAAGATAAAACCTGCCACGACCTCGGGCGTATCATGCTCTTCCAAAAGGGCGGCGTTGAGCACGATGATATTGCCCGGCAAGGCGAGGGTCGCAGGCGTGGCCGAAGGCAACACCGCCAGGCGCGGCGGTGCATCGGGCAAAACCCGACGCGACAAGCGCGTCAATGCGCCCGATCCTGCGACGGGGCTACAGACCGGGCCTGTCAGCCGCCCGATCTCTTGCAGCAACTGCTGGCCGATCGCCTCCTGCCCGGCGGGGGGGAGGACCGAAGCCGTCTGGCGGATCAAAGCGCCCGGCATCCAAAACAGCGCCGCCGCCACCATGGCCGCCGCAAGGCTTGCCCCGATCCAAAGCCGCAAACGCCCGGGATGGGGGCGGCGCCGATCGATCGCAGCACGCAGCTTTTCGATCGCGTCGATCATGTCGCGGTCATCGATTTCCAGCCGTTCGTCGGCCTGTTCACCCGGTGCGTAAAGGGCTGGGCGTTTGCCGGGGTTGAGCCGCACGATGGCAGGCAGCGACCAATGGGTGCGCGCAACCTCGGCGGGGGTGGCGATGATCAAGGTGGCATTGCCCAGCGAAACAAGCACCTCGCAACGCTGCGCGTCGGGCCCCTCACGCCATAGGCCCGTCGCCTCGAGGCGGCTGTATTGTTCAAGCGCTGTCATGCGGGCGCACTGCTCATTTTTCTTTTGTGCGCAGTATAGCCTGCGGGAAGCGACTTCTCAACGACCGATACGGATCACAAGCTGGCCGCGATCTTGCGCAGTTCGAATTTCTGGATTTTCCCGGTCGAGGTCTTGGGCAATTCTTGGAACACGACATGTTTGGGCGTCTTGAAGCCGGCAAGCCGCTGGCGAACAAAGGCGATGATCTCATCCTCAGTGGCGCTGGCACCCTCTTTCAATTCCAGAAAAGCGCACGGCACCTCGCCCCATGTGTCATCGGGTTTGGCGACCACTGCCGACAAAAGCACGGCGGGGTGCTGCATCAATACCCCCTCCACCTCGACCGAGCTGACGTTTTCGCCGCCTGAGATGATGATGTCCTTGGCACGATCCGCGATCTGGACATAGCTGTCGGGGTGCTGGCGGGCGATGTCGCCGGTGTGGAAATAGCCGCCCGCGAATGCCTCTTCGGTCGCGACGGGGTTCTTGTAATAGCCCTTCATCACCGAATTGCCGCGCATCATGATCTCGCCCAAGGCCGCGCCATCCATCGGGATTTGCGCCATGGTCTCGGGGTCCAGCACGGTGATATGGTCCATATTGGGCATTGGCACGCCTTGGCGCGCCTTCACACCCGCGCGATCGTCACCTTGCAGGTGATCCCATTCCCCATCCTTGAAGGTGCATTCGGTGGCCGGGCCATAGGTCTCGGTCAGGCCATAGACCTGCGTGACGTTGAAGCCCATGGTTTCGATCGCGGCAAGCGTCGCGGGGGCAGGGGGGGCGCCTGCGGTGAATACCTCGACGACATGGTCGAAGGCGCGGCGGTCAGTGGCTTTGGCATTGACCAGCATGTTGAGCACGATGGGCGCGCCGCCGAAATGGGTGACGCCCTCATCGGCGATGGCGTCATAGATATTCTTGGCCGTGATATCGCGGCAGCACACGGTCGTGCCGCCCACGGCGGGCATGGTCCAGACATGGCACCAGTTGTTGCAGTGAAAGAGCGGCACGATGGTGAGGTAACGCGGATAAAGCGTCATCCGCCATGAGATCGGCGTGCCCATCGTGATCAGATAGGCCCCGCGATGGTGATAGACCACGCCCTTGGGCCGGCCGGTGGTGCCGGAGGTATAGTTCAGCGCAAGGCTTTCCCATTCATCGACCGGCATGATCCAGTCAAACCCCGGATCTCCCTCGGCCAAGAGTGCCGCATAGGTCAGGTGACGACCCGTGGCGTGATAGCCCGCCGCCGCATCAGGCACCTCGACGATCAGGGGGGCTGGCCCCTCTTGCGCTTTGATCGCCTCTTCGACAACGCCCAGAAATTGCGTGTCGACCAGCACGACCTTTGCCTCGCCATGATCGAGGATATAGTTGATCGTCCCGATATCGAGGCGGGTGTTGATGGAGTTCAACACCGCGCCACAGGCGGGCACGCCCCAATGCGCCTCGACATGGGGGGCGGTATTGGGCAGGACGGCGGCCACCACATCACCGGGGCTGATGCCGCGCCCGGCCAAGGCCCCGGCCAAGCGGCTGACGCGGGCATAAAGCTCGGCGTAGCTGGCGCGGTAGCCGCGATCGATCAGCGCGGTGCGGTCGGTGAAGATGCGGTTCGCCCGGATCAGGTGGCTAAGCGGCGAGAGCGCGACGTAATTGGCGGCGCGTTTTTCCAGCCCGGCCTCATCCTTCATCCAACCCATCCGTCATCTCCGTTCATGCGCAAGAACATGATCCATCACTTGGTGCATCGCGCAAGAAAAGGAAAGGGGGCGCAGCCGCGAAAGCGCGCCTTTTCCCGGCGGGGCCACAAGGATAGGCTCCCCACAAATCCGCACCGGGGAGGGTCGTGATGATCGAGATCGAAGGGCCATTGCAGGTCGTGGCCCATGTGCATCGCGCGACCGCCGCAGCGGGCGACCCGGCCCCCTATGCGGGCGAGGACAGTTTCACCTTTCTGCGGGTGCAGATCCGCGATGGCGAGGGGCGCATCGGCGAGGGCTTTACGGGGCGGTTCTGCGTGGCCGAGGTGGCGCATCTGCTCAATGGCGCGGTGGCCGAGGCGTTGGCCCGGCCCGGCCCTTTGCCAGATCTCGCGCGGCAATTGAACCCGCGCGCGATGACGGGGGTGGTGGTTTCGGCCCTGTCGGCTTTGGACGTTGCGCTATGGGATCTGGCGGGCAAACGCGCGGGGCAAAGCGTGGCGGCGATGCTGGGCGCAGCGCGCCCTGCCGCGCCCGTGCATGTGACCTGTGGTTTTCCCGCGCTTGAAACCGATGCGCTGGTGCGCGCCTGCGCGGATGAGGTGTTGGCCGGGGCAAAGGGCGTCAAGGTGCTGGTCGCGGCCAAGGGCCGCGGTGTGGACGCGGATCTGATGCGCCTGCGCGCCGTAAGATCGGCCATCGGCCCCAAGGCCGAGTTGATCGCCGATGCCAATTGCGGTTGGGATCTGGAGGCGGCCATTGATTTTGCGCGCAAGGCCGAAGCGCTGGATCTGGTGTGGCTGGAAGAACCCGTGAAGGCCAATGATCGGCGCGCGTTGGCTTTGCTGGCGGCTGTGGCCCCCATGCCCTTGGGTGCAGGCCAGATGGAACAAAGTGCAGACCGCTTCGACCTGCTGGCCGAGGCGGGGGTGACGATGATCCAACCCAACGCGGTTTTTGCCGGTGGGATTGGTGCGGCTGTCACTGCGGCACGCGGGGCTGTGGCCCATGGGCTATCCGTGTCGCCTGCGGGGGGCTGGGATCTGGTCAATCTGCAATGGATGTGCGGCGCGATGGGGGCGGGAGCGGTCGAATTGCACCGCGCGCAGGCCCGGATTGTGCGGCTTTTGACCGACATCCCGCCGCAGATGACCGCGGGGATGTTGGCTGTATCCGATGCGCCGGGATTGGGGCTTGCCCCTGATGAGGCGGCACTTGCCGCTTGCCGCATAGGCTAGCGCCTCCGGCGCGGAAAACGCGCCGGAAAACGCAAGTTTTCGTGTGGGAAAACACGCGTTTTCCTACCCATTTGCGTCAGGCCGCTTGGGATTTCGTCCCGAAACGCCCGTAAAAGCTTTGGCCCTTGTCGCCCATCTCGCGCAGCAGCGCGGGGCAGGCAAAGCGCGCACCATATGCGGCTGCGAGGTCTTCGCAGCGTTCCGCCGCATAAGGCGTGCCCAGCATGTCGACCCATGAGAATGGACCACCCGACCAAGGCGCAAAGCCCCAGCCAAGGATGGCACCCACATCGCCCTCACGGATATCGGTCAACACGCCTTGCTCCAGCGCGCGCACGGCTTCCAGTGTCTGGATGAACAAAAGCCGGTGCTGCACTTGCACCAGATCGGGTTGCTCCTTGGCCAAGGGGTAACGTTCAGCCAACCCCTCCCACAGGCCTTGGCGCTTGCCTGCATCGTCATAGGCGTAGAAACCCGCCTTGGCCTTGCGCCCCATCCGGCCTTGGTCTGCCATCCAGAACAGCACCTCATCGACCGCATCATCGGGGTAATCTTCCCCCATCGCGGCCTTGGTGGCGCGTGCGATCTTCACGCCCAGATCAATCGAGGTTTCATCGACAAGCTGCAGCGGGCCCAAGGGCATGCCGACAAGCTTTGCCGCATTCTCGATCAGCGCGGGTGCCACGCCTTCGGCCACCATGCGGATCCCCTCGTTGATATAGGGGATGATGCAGCGGTTGGCGTAGAAGAAACGCGCGTCATTGACCACGATGGGCGTCTTGCGGATCTGGCGCACGAAGTCGAGCGCCTTGGCCACGGCCCGGTCGCCGGTCTTGGCACCGCGGATGATTTCGACCAGCGCCATCTTGTCGACAGGGCTGAAGAAATGGATGCCGATGAATTGTTCGGGGCTGTCCGATGCCTTGGCGAGTTCCCCGATGGGAAGGGTCGAGGTGTTGGTCGCAAAGATACAATCGGGGTGGACTGCGGCCAGCACCTTGCGCGTCACCTCGGCCTTGACGGCGACATCCTCGAACACCGCCTCGACGATCAGATCGCACCCGGCAAGTGCCGCGTAATCCGTCGTGGCATGGATGCGGTCCAAGACTTGCGCCTTTTTCTCCGGGCTGACCTTGCCGCGCTTTATGCCTTTGTCGAGGAGTCCCTCGGCATGGGCTTTCCCCCGATCAGCCGCCTCTCGCACCGCGTCGATCAGCACCACTTCGATGCCGGCATTGGCGCTGACATAGGCGATGCCCGCCCCCATCATGCCCGCACCGATCACACCCAGTTTTGTGACCTTTTGATCAGGTAGGGCAGGGCGATTGGCGCCTTTCTCCAGCGCCTCTTTGTTCAGGAAAAGCGAGCGGATCATCGCGCTGGAGGAGGGGTGCATCAGGATATGGGTGAACCAGCGCGCCTCGATCTTCAGCGCCGTGTCGAAATCGACAAGCGCGCCCTCATAGACCGACGAAAGTAGCGCCTTGGCCGCGGGGTAGACCCCCTTGGTTTTGCCGTTGATCATGGCGCTGGCACCGACAAAGGTCATGAAGCCGGCCGGGTGATAGGGCGCGCCGCCGGGCATTTTCCAGCCCTTCTGGTCCCACGGCTTGACGATCTCGGCATCGGTCGCGGACAGAACCCATTCCTTGGCGCGTGCAAGAAGCGCATCGGGGGCGACCACCTCATCGATCAGCCCGGCCGCTTTAGCGGATTTCGGGTCAAGCATCTTGCCCTCTAGCAGCACGGGTGCTGCGGCCATCGCGCCGACCATGCGGGAATACCGCGTCGTGCCGCCGCCGCCGGGGAACAGGCCCACGAGGATCTCGGGCAAGCCGATCTTGGCCTTGGGATTGTCGGCCATGAAGCGGCGGTGACAGGCGAGCGCGATCTCGGTCCCGATCCCCGCGCAGGTGCCGGTGATGGCCACCGCGACGGGCTTGCCGCCCTTGTTGGTCTTGGCGTCCATCCCCGCGCGCTCAAGCTTGCGCAAGACGCGGTGGCCGCCCATGGTGAAATCAAACAGCGCCTGCGCCGGATCATCGCCCGCCTCGGCCGAGATACTAGCCAGCGTGTTCAGATCCATGCCGCCCGCGAATGTCTCCTTGCCCGAGGTCAGCACGATACCCTTGACGTCCGGGTCGCCGAGCGCGTCATCGACCAATTGATCGACCAAGGCATAGGCCTCGCGCGTGAGCACATTCATCGAACGTGCCTTGACGTCCCAAGTGATGACGGCAACGCCGTCGGCGCCCTTCTCCATCGTGAAATCGGTCATGTCGCCCTTATCCTCCTGATCGGGTCGCGCGCGGGAATTGGTCGCGGCGTCGCGGTGTCTTTTGTGGGGTCAGCCCCCGGTCGGTCGGTTGTCTGCTGTGTCGATCTGCGCGTGGCGCTGATCGAAAAGAACGAGATCGGCATTGCGGGCTTCGGCCTCCAACTGGCCGCAGAGCCAGCGACCATTGCGCAGCACAAGCGTCATCTTTGCCGGATAGGGCGCGTGCAAATACCCTAACTCGGTGCGGATATGGGTCATATGCCGCCCTTCGATCGCGGTGCCATCGGCAACAAGTGTCGCGCCGGTGCAGACCCGGTAGAATTGGCCCACCCCGGTCCTGCGCAGATGTGCGCGAAAATCCCGTGCTGCGGCGATCAGATCGGCCGCCGTGTCGAAGTGGCACGCGCCATCCATCGCCCGAAAACGATGCGGATAGGCCATCATGGCACCAAGCTTGGCGTGATCTTCGACCCAAAAGGCGGCATCGCAGCGGTCAAGCCAATCTTGGTAGATCAGGTCGGCGCCGCTCTCGCTTGCGGGTAAAGCGCGCCGCGCCTTCGCGGTCTCGGGGCCGATCACGGCCAGATCGCGATTGTGCACGGCACAGTCCAGATCAAAGCACTTCCAAAGCCCATCCTCGATGCGAATGAACTGCCGGCATGCATAGGGTGCGCGCGCATGGCTGCCGCCGCGCATCAAATGGGTCACATGGCTGCCGGCAATGATACCGGCATCGCGGTCGGTGTAATCTGCCTTGGTCGCGATACGGTGATATTCCGTCACGTTCATCCGCTCCAAATCATCGCGCAGCTCCTGCATCATCGCCAAGGTCTCGTCATGGTCATGCAGGGTGATGCGCGCATCATGGGTGCGCAATTGCGTGGGAAGGGCCAAAAGCGTCATCAATTGCGTCCAATCGCGTCTCCAGAAAGACCGGCTGACGGCATCGATCTGTGCCTGGTAGATCGCCAGCGGGTCTTGCATGCCATCTGTCTCATCATCTGCCTTGATCATCGCGGACAGGCCTTAGCTTGGCCCGACCAACCGCCTTGTTCATCTCCGCGCAAAACCATCGCCACACCCTGACCCAATCGTTACACCACAGTCGCTGTCCTACATGCGTTCAATAATCGTCGCCGCCCCCATGCCTGACGCGACGCAAAGCGTGGCAAGGCCGGTGCCTTTGCCCGTGCGTTCCAACTCATCGAGCAGCGTGCCGAGGATCATCGCCCCCGTGGCGCCAAGCGGATGGCCCATCGCGATGGAACCGCCGTTGACGTTGACGCGGTCATGGTCGACATTGAAGGCCTGCATGAAGCGCAAAACCACTGCCGAGAACGCCTCGTTCACCTCGAAAAGGTCGATATCGGAAATCGCCATGCCGCTGTCGGTGAGGATCTTCTCGGTCACGGGCACGGGGCCGGTCAGCATGATGGTCGGGTCGGTGCCGATCTTGGCCGTGGCCCGGATGCGCGCGCGGGCCGTCAGCCCATGCGCCTTGCCGAATGCGGCGTTGCCGATCAAAAGCGCCGCCGCCCCATCGACGATGCCGCTGGAATTGCCGGCATGGTGGATATGCTCGATCCGCTCCAGATGGGGGTATTTCATGAGCGCGATCTGGTCGAACCCGGGCATCGTCTCGCCCATGTCCTTGAAGGCGGGCTTGAGCGCGCCCAAGCTTTGCATATCGGTGCCGGGGCGCATGTATTCATCATGGGCAAGGATGGTCAGCCCGTTGATATCGGTCACCGGCACGACGGATTTGGCAAAGCGCCCCTCGGCCCAGGCCTTGGCCGCGCGCGCTTGGCTGGCCACGGCCAGCTGATCGGCATCGTCGCGCGAAAACCCGTATTCGGTGGCGATGATGTCGGCGCTGATCCCTTGGGGGACGAAATAGCTCTCCATCGCGATGGATGGGTCGACCGCGATCGCTGCCCCATCGCTGCCCATAGGCACGCGGCCCATCATCTCGACCCCGCCTGCAATATAGGCCGCACCTGCGCCGCCCTTGACCTGATTGGCGGCAAGGTTCACCGCCTCAAGCCCCGAGGCGCAGAAGCGGTTGATGGCCAGCCCTGGAATACGCTCATCCAGTTCCGAGGCCAGCACAGCCGTGCGCGCCAAGCAGCCGCCTTGTTCCATGACTTGGGTGACATTGCCCCAAATCACATCCTCGACCGCATGGCCCGCCAGATCATTGCGATCCTTCATCGCATTGAGCATCACCGCCGAAAGCCGTGCGGCCGTCACCTCATGCAGCGCGCCATCTTTGCGGCCTTTGCCACGCGGCGAGCGGATCGCGTCATAGATATAGGCATCGGTCATTGGTCGTCTCCGGTCAGGTGGCGGGAAAGGCCCGCGTCATCAAATCATAAGGATGCGCCCAGCCGGGCTGGGCTGCGATACGGGTCAGCCAAGCATCGATGGCCGGGTAATCGGCGCGGTCGAACTCAAACGACTCGGGGTAGAAGAGATAGCCACAGCACGACAGATCGGCCATGGTCAGGCTATCGCCCACCAGCCAGTCGCGCCCGGACAATTCTCCCTCCAACACGGCGAGGGCTGCCTTCATCCGGCCCGCCAGAAAACCGATCACCTCGGCGGGGCGTTTGTCCTCGGGCAAGAAATTCATCAAGAACCGCAAAGGTCCGGCTTGGCCCGAGACCTTTTGATTGTCGAAGATCGTCCAGCGCAGGATCTCGCGGCGCGTGCCCTTGGAACCGTCACCGCAGAGCTTGCCTGTCTCATCCATGATCCAATCTTGGATGACGCCCGATTGCGTCAGGATCAGGCCGTTTGCATCCAGCACCGGGACCTCGCCCATCGGGTTGATCGCGCGAAACTCTGGGCTGCGCGCCTCGCCTGCGAAGAAATCGACATGGCGCGGCGTCCAAGGCAGGCCCGCCAATTGCAAGGCGATGGCCGCCTTGTAGGCATTTCCGGACTCGCCGAAGCAATAAAGTGTATTGGTCATCGCGTCCTCCCAGACGTCGCGCATGTGGCGCGACTGTGATGGCTATTCTTGGAAAGATGAAGGCGCAAACGACTTGCCAAGGCGAACGCGCCAGCCGTGGCCTTGCGCGACCAAGCCGGGCTGACGCGCCCCCAGCTCATGATTTGCGATCCTCAAGCTCGGCGTTGAACAACCGCAGCCGCGCGATCAGTTTTTCTTCGTTGATCACGCTGCCCCAATGCTCGAAGAGGAAGGAGAGGAACTCACCCTCATCCAGCCCCGCCTCTTGCGCCAGCGCGCGCAGTTTGCGGTAGCCATCCTCGCTCATCGCGATATTGGGCCGGCGGGTCAGGCGGAGGCGTTTGGGCATGACACTGTTCCCCTCAACTCACGGCGGTACATCAGAAATTCGCAGCCTCAAGCGCCATGACCGGTTCCGCCCCCGCTTGGATGCGCGCCAGATGGGTGGCGGTCATCGGCAATTGACGGGTCATGTAGAACCGCGCCGTGACCAGCTTGGTTTGGTGAAACACCGGATCATCCGTGCCAGCGGCCAGCGCCGCTTGTGAGGCGCGCGCCATCTTGGCCCACATCAGCCCAAGGCAGACATGCCCGAAAAGATGCATGAAATCATAGCTGCCCGCGAGCGCGGCATTGGGGTTTTTCATCCCTTCGGCCATGAAATACATCGCCGCCGTCTGCAGATCCTTCGAGGCGCGCTTGAGCGGCTCGACGAATTCGCCCATGCCCTCGGTCTCGGCGTTGTCTTTGCAGAAGCCTTTGACCAGATCGAAAAACGCCATGACATGCTTGCCGCCATCTTGGGCCAGCTTGCGGCCCACAAGGTCAAGCGCTTGCACACCATTTGCGCCTTCGTAGATCATCGCGATCCGCGCATCGCGGGCGAATTGGGACATGCCCCATTCTTCGATGTAGCCATGCCCGCCGTAAATCTGCTGGGCTTGCACCGTCATCTCAAAGCCCTTGTCGGTCAAAAAGCCCTTGATCACCGGCGTCATAAGCGAGACCAGGCCATCAGCCGCCCCATCACCCTTGCGATGGGCCGCATCGATCAGCGTGGCACCCCATAGCAAGAAGGCGCGCGCCCCTTCGGCAAAGCTTTTCTGCTCCATCAGGTTGCGGCGGATATCGGGATGCACGATCAGCGGATCGGCGGGGCCATCGGGGTTTTTCACACCGGTCACATCGCGGCCCTGCAAGCGGTCCTTGGCATAGGCCAGCGCATTTTGAAACGCGATCTCGGCCTGTGCCAGCCCTTGCATGCCGACGCCCAGACGCGCCTCGTTCATCATGGTGAACATGGCGCGCATGCCCTTGTGCGCTTCGCCCAAGAGATAGCCTGTCGCGCCATCGTAATTCATCACGCAGGTGGCATTGCCGTGGATGCCCATCTTTTCTTCGATCTTGCCACATGACACGGCGTTGCGCACGCCAAGGCTGCCGTCGTCATTCACCAAGACTTTCGGCACGATGAAAAGCGAGACACCCTTGATCCCCTCGGGGCCGCCGGGGATCTTGGCCAAGACCAGATGCACGATATTCTCGGCCATGTCGTGTTCACCGGCCGAGATAAAGATCTTTTGGCCC
>JAQCLA010000063.1 GCA_027592105.1 Pseudomonadota bacterium
CAAAGCGTGCCGATGACCGCCAAAATGCCAAAAATCTGCTTCATGCACCACCTACCGCCGCTGCGCCGCTTTGGGTATAGCCGCGCCGAACGCTGCTGACCATGCGGGAGAATGCGGGCATGAAGGATCTTTGGGTTTTCGGCTATGGTTCGCTTTTGTGGAACCCCGGTTTTGCCGTGGCTGAAACACGCCAAGCCTGCCTTCGTGGCTGGCGGCGGAGCTTTTGCATGACCTCGATCCATCATCGCGGCACGGTTGACGCGCCGGGTTTGGTGCTGGCGCTTGACCGGGCCGATGGCGCGCTGTGCCACGGCGTGGCCTTCCGCGTGGCTGGTTGCGATGCGGCGGCGACCTTGGGTTATTTGCGGGCGCGTGAACTGGTCTCATCCGCTTATCTGGAAACCCGCCAAAGTGTGACCTTGGATTGCGGCCAGATCTTGGATGATGTGCTGACCTATGTGATCGATCCCTTGCACGAGCAATATTGCACCTGGCCGCTTGAGGCGCAGGCCCAGATCATCGCCCATGCCATCGGTGGGCGCGGGCCGAATGATGAATATCTGGAGAATACTGCCCATCATCTGCACCTTTTGGGTCTGCCCGATCCGGATTTGGATTGGCTCGTTGCACGTGTGCGCCAGATCAAAGCAAGTTAGGCGTGTCATGCATTGGCATATCGCGCCCGCCGCTGTAGATTGCCCCTGCATAGAAAGAACCGGGCCGGAGCCATGGCGAGCAGAGAAGACATAGGCGCAGAGAAGCGGCTTACCCATATCACGCGACCGACGCGCCAGATCGGTTTGATGGTCATCATCTGTGCGGCGGTCATCGCAGGTGGCGTGATGATTTGGCCTGCGGTGCAGCCGGTCTTCTTGGCTTCACCCGTGCTTAACGGCACGATTGGTGTCGTCTTCGTGGTGGGCGTTCTTGCCTGCTATATGCAGGTGTTTCAGCTTTTCTCTTCGATCACATGGATCGAGGCGATCGCGGGCAATGCCCCGCAAGATGCGACCGAGCGGCCACCGCGCCTGCTTGCGGCGATGACCGGGATTGCGCGGGTGCGGGGGCGGGCGATGCAGGTCACTGGACCTGCGGCGCGCTCGATCCTTGATTCCGTCGGATCGCGGATGGAAGAAAGCCGCGATATCACGCGCTATATTGCCAATCTACTGATTTTCCTTGGTCTTTTGGGCACGTTCTTTGGTTTGGCGACCACGGTGCCAGCGGTTGTCGATACGATCCGCTCGCTTCAGCCGACCGCGGGCGAGGAAGGCATGGCCGTTTTCGGGCGGCTGATGGATGGGCTTGAGGATCAGTTGGGTGGCATGGGCACGGCTTTTGCTTCGTCGCTCTTGGGGCTTGCGGGCTCGCTTGTGGTGGGGTTGCTTGAGCTTTACGCGGGTCACGGCCAGAACCGCTTTTACCGCGAGTTGGAGGAATGGCTGGCCTCGATCACGCGGGTCAGCCTTGCAAGCAGCGAGGGTGAGGGTGGCGTTGATCGCAGCGCGATTGCCACGGTCCTTGATCACATGGTTGATCAGGTCGAAACCCTGCAATCGCTTTTCGCCCAATCTGAGGCGCGCCGTGCCGAGACCGAAGGGCGGATGCTGCAACTGGCCGGTGCGATCGAGGGGTTGGCGGGCCAGTTCGGACAGGCCCCCTTTGCCGCGACCGAACGGCTAGCTGCCGGTCAAGAACAGTTGGTCGAGGTTTTGGCCGCGATGCAAAGCAAGCCCGCCATAGACGAGGAAAGCCGCGCACGCCTGCGCTCGATCGATGTACAATTGCTCAAGATCCACGAAGATCTTGGCACGACGCGCGACGCCGAGATTTTGCTGTTGCGCCGCGACATCACCGATTTGACGCAAGCCTTGCGTGATCTGGTCGCGGCTGCGCGCGCACCTGCCCGCCAGCCGCGCGGCCCAAGCGGGGGCTGAGCGGTCATGGCCTTTCAGCGCCGCGCCGGCAATCGCGTTTCAGGCGCCATCTGGCCGGGTTTCGTGGATGCGATCACCGCGCTTTTGATGGTGATGATCTTCATCTTGACGATCTTCATGGTGGTGCAGTTCGTGCTGTCCGAAGAGATCAACAATCAAGACGATGAATTGAACAGCCTGAATGCCCAACTCAACGCCCTGTCTCAAGCGCTTGGGCTGGAGGAGGCGCGGGCCGCCAACCTTGAAAACCGTGTCGCGACACTCTCAAGCAGTTTGACCACCGCGCAAGGGGAGTTGGCCGCCCAAGCCGCGATGATCGCGGATTTCGAGGCGCAGGTCGCCTCGCTCATCGCGGCCAATACATCGCTTGGTGCCGAGCGTGACCAAATACGCGCTGAGTTAGCCGAGAGCCTGAGTGCTGCCGAGGCATTGGAGCTGGCCGTGGCGACCGCGCGCAGCGAGATCGACGCTGCCGCCGAAGAGGCCCGCCTTGCCGCTGCCCGTCGCGAAGCGCTTGAGGCCTTGATTGCCGATCTGCAAAGCGATGCCGCCGATCGTGATGCGCAGATCGTGACGCTTGAGACCGATTTATCCGAGGCCGAGGCCGCGCGGCTGGTCGAAGCTGCCGCTGCCGAGGCGCTACGCGCGCGCCTTGAAGGTGCCGATGCAGAGCTGACGGTGATGACACTTGCGCTCGAAGAACAGCGCCGACGCGCCGAAGAGACGCTGACGCTTTTGGCCGCCGCCCAAGCCGCCACCGATGCCCTGGCCGAGGCCGATGCAGCACGCGCCGCCGCCATGACAGAGGCAGAGCGTCAGGCCGCACTTTTGGCAGTTGCCAATGCTCAGCTTGCCGCGGCCGAGGCGGCCAGTGCCGAAAGCCAGCGGCAGGTCGCGCTGTTGAATGAACAGGTCGCGGCCCTGCGCCAGCAATTGGGCGCCTTGCAGGGGCTTCTTGACGATTCCGCCGCGCGCGACGCAGCGGCCGAGGTGCAGATCGCCAATCTTGGCACCCAGCTGAACGCGGCCCTTGCCCGCGTCGCCGCCGAGCAGCAACAGCTTGCGCGCGAGCAGGCCCGCGTGGCTGATCTGGAAGCCGCCGAGGCCGCGCGCCTTGCCGCCGAAGCACAGGAGTTGGAGCGGTTTCGCTCCGAGTTCTTCGGGCGATTGCGGACCCTGTTGGAAGGGCGCGAGGGTGTGAATATCGAAGGCGACCGTTTCGTCTTTTCTTCAGAGGTGCTGTTCGAGATCGGCTCTGCCGATCTGGCACCTGCTGGTTTGGAGCAGATCGCCAACATCGCCAGCTTGCTCAACGAGGTGGCGGTCGAGATCCCCGATACTATCGATTGGATCTTGCGGGTGGATGGGCACACCGACAACCGCCCACTGCGCGGTGATGGTGATTTCGCCTCGAACTGGGAGTTGAGCCAAGCCCGCGCGCTTTCGGTGGTGCAATATCTTGCAGAAGAATTGGGCTTTCCTTCGGACCGTTTGGCCGCGACGGGCTTTGGCGAGTATAACCCTGTCGCCACGAATGACACGGCCGCAGGGCGTGCTTTGAACCGGCGGATCGAATTGAAGCTGACCGAGCGCTAGCGCGCGTCGCTTCAGGGCGTGATGACCACGCGGGTGGTGTGGCGGTCGATCTCGGTCGTGCCATCGCGGATCAGCGTGACCTCGCCGATATAAAGGCCGGGTGGCCAGCCAGCGGCCGGGCTGCGCCGCCCCGTTGCGCGGAACAATTGCGCCTGCGTCCGCTCAAGCGTGACATCTTGGGCATGGACCGCATCGCCTGTGGCCGTGGTGATGCGTAGGCGCAGAATATCGCCGCTGCGCGCGCTGTGGATATACGCCCAAAGCACAAGCGCCGGATCGGCGGTGGTGAGCTCGCCATGATCGGCGGCACCGGTCTTGATCGCATCGAATTCCGGCACGGCGGGGGCAAACCCGGCCGACAAGATCCCGCCCGCCACATGGGGCAGGGCATCGCGCCACAGCGTAGCCTCGCCACTGCCGCAACTGCCCGTGGCGGTAGGGGCGAAGGGGTCGATCACGCGGCCCTCGTGGCGCAAGATGAACTCCAGATGCGGAAATTCCGTCCGCCCGGAATAGCCGATCAGCCCAAGTTCCGCGCCTGCGGCAATCTGTTGGCCCGCGCGCACGGTGATGGAGCCTTGCATCAAATGGCAATATTGCGTTTCCCAGCCATCGGCATGGGTGAGTGCGACGCCGTTGCCGCAACCTTGACCGTCACCCATGCTGGCGGTGCCGCCATCGGGCACGCCATCGCGCAAGGCGCGCACCACGCCATCGGCGGCCGCGACCACCACCATGCCTGCAGCCATCCCCGCCATATCTGTTGTGCGAATATCGGTGCCGGTGTGGCCATCATAGCTTTGCGGGCCGCAGGCGAAATCGCGCGCCCCCGGTCCAGGGTCGTGATCGACGAATTGCTGCAGAAAACAGGTTTCGCCCAAGCGGCAATCGACCGGGAAAAGCAGGCGCGGCGCATCTTGTGCGGCGACGGGCCAAGCCAGAATACAAAAGAGAACAGAAAACACGCGCATGGTTGCAGCTTACCTTATCGCTGCAAAAGAAAAAGGCCCGGCATGGGTGATGCCGGGCCTTTTGTCGATCTGGTCGCGCAGGATCAATCCGCAGTCAAAAGCGGTGGCTTTTTCGCGCTGATACGCGGGGCGCCGGGGGCTTCGATCTGCAGGTCGATCTTGTTGTCCTTGACCGAGACTTTCACATTGCCGCCCTTGGCAAGCGAGCCAAACAGCAACTCTTCGGCCAAGGGCTTTTTGATATGCTCTTGGATCACGCGGCCAAGTGGGCGCGCGCCCATCCGGTCGTCGTAGCCCGCATCACCCAGCCAAGCCGCAGCCTCGGGCGTGAGTTCGATGGTTACGTTGCGATCCATCAGCTGCGCCTCGAGCTGGAGGACGAATTTCTCGACCACCTGCATGATGACCTCTTTCGGCAGCGAGCCGAAGGAGATGATCGCATCCAGACGGTTGCGGAATTCGGGCGTGAAGGTGCGTTCGATGGCGGCTGTATCCTCGCCCTCGCGCTTGTCGCGGCCAAAGCCGATCGCGGCTTTCTGCATATCGGCCGCGCCAGCGTTCGAGGTCATGATCAAGATCACATTGCGGAAATCGACCTTGCGCCCGTTGTGGTCGGTCAGCGTGCCGTGGTCCATGACCTGCAACAGGATGTTGAAGACATCGGGATGGGCTTTCTCGATCTCGTCCAAGAGCAACACGCAATGCGGGTGCTGGTCGATCCCATCGGTCAAAAGCCCGCCTTGGTCGAAACCGACATAGCCGGGCGGTGCGCCGATCAGGCGGCTGACTGCGTGCTTTTCCATGTATTCCGACATGTCGAAGCGCAGCAGTTGTACGCCCAGCGTATCGGCCAGTTGCTTTGCCACCTCGGTCTTGCCGACGCCGGTTGGCCCCGCGAACAGGTAGTTGCCGATGGGCTTTTCCGGCTCGCGTAGGCCAGCACGGGCCAGCTTGATCGCGCTTGCCAATGCCTCTATCGCGGTATCTTGGCCAAAGACGACGCGCTTGAGCGTCACCTCAAGATCCTTGAGCACGCTGGCGTCATCTTTGGAGACATTCTTGGGCGGGATGCGGGCGATCTTGGCCACAACCTCTTCGATTTCCTTGGCACCAAGCGTTTTGCGGCGCTTGCTTTCGGCGACCAGATGCTGGGCGGCACCCGCCTCGTCGATCACATCGATGGCTTTGTCGGGCAGCTTGCGGTCGTTGATGTAACGCGCGGACAATTCCACCGCCGCCTTGATCGCGTCGGCGGTGTATTTCAGTCCATGATGCTCTTCGAAATAGGGCTTGAGACCCTTGAGGATCTTGATCGTGTCTTCGACCGAAGGCTCGTTCACGTCGATCTTTTGGAACCGGCGGCTCAGCGCGCGGTCCTTTTCGAAATGCTGGCGGAATTCCTTGTAGGTGGTCGAGCCCATGCAGCGCAGCTTGCCGCCCTGAAGCGCGGGCTTGAGCAGGTTGGAGGCATCCATCGCGCCACCCGAGGTCGCACCTGCACCGATAACCGTGTGGATCTCGTCGATGAACAAGATCGCATCGGGATGCTCTTCCAGCTCGTTGACCACGGCTTTCAGCCGCTCTTCGAAATCGCCGCGATAGCGGGTTCCGGCCAAAAGCGCGCCCATGTCGAGCGAATAGATCGTGGAATTGGCCAGCACCTCGGGCGTGTCACCTTCGACGATCTTCTTGGCCAGACCTTCGGCGATGGCGGTTTTGCCAACGCCGGGATCACCCACCAGCAGCGGGTTGTTCTTGCGGCGGCGGCACAGCACTTGGATGCAGCGCTCAACCTCGTGATGGCGACCGATCAGCGGGTCGATATCGCCCTTGCGCGATTTCACGTTCAGATCGACGCAGTATTTGGCCAGTGCCGAATCCTTTGCCTCGCCACCTTCGGACCCGCCGGCTGTGCTTGTGCCGGTCTCATCTTCCAGATCGGTGGCGCCTGTGATCGGCCGGCTTTCGCCGTAGGACGGGTCCTTGGCGACGCCATGGGCGATGAAATTCACCGCATCATAGCGGGTCATATCCTGTTCTTGCAGGAAATAGGCCGCGTTCGATTCGCGCTCGGCGAAGATTGCGACCAGCACATTGGCCCCCGTCACCTCTGTCCGGCCAGAGGATTGCACATGGATCGCGGCGCGCTGGATCACGCGCTGGAAGGCAGCGGTCGGCACGGCCTCGGAGCCTTCGACATCGGTTTCCAAGGTCGACAGATCATCATCGATGAATGCCACCAAGGTTTCGCGCAGCGATTCGATATCGACCGAACACGCAAGCATGACCTTGCGCGCTTCGGGTTCGTCGAGCAGTGCCAAAAGCAGATGCTCGAGCGTGGCGAGTTCGTGGCGACGCGCATTCGCATTCGCGAGTGCAGCGTGAATGGCCTGCTCAAGTGTTGTCGAAAAAGACGGCACGGTCGTGCTCCTTTACGCGTGCATCGGTTCTGCTTTGGGCGGCGCCGATGATGGCCTCATAGTGTTAAGCTTCGCTTTCTGTGCGTCCGTTTCAAGGAGAAACTGCACAAGGTTTCGTGTGCGGGGCGTGTTTTGCCCTCTAGTTCTTGCTCTGTGGCAGGCTGCATAAATTTTATGCACAGCCTGGCAGAGGTCTTAGAACGAATCCTTGAGGCTGCGGATCCGCGCAAAGACGACGGCGGGATCTTGCCCATCGCACCCAAGACTGCGCGCGATACCGGGTTGGGCTGCGCGCAGAAACGGGTTTGTGGCCAATTCCGTGGCCAAGATCGCGGGCACCGTGGGCCGACCTGCGGCACGCGCTGCTGCGATCTCCTCGCACCGAGAGATAAGCGCGCGATTGTCAGGTTCAATGGTCATCGCGAAACGCGCGTTGGATGCGGTGTATTCATGGCCCGAACAAACCAAGGTATCAGGCGACAGCGCGGCCAGTTTTTGCAAGCTATCCCACATCTGCGCGGCGCTACCCTCGAACAGGCGGCCGCACCCAAGCGCCATCAAGCTATCGGCGGTAAAGACCGCGCCCGCAGCGGGCATATGATAGGCGACATGCCCGATGGTATGGCCCGGCACATCGATGACATGGGCGATAAGCGTCCCGATGGTGACGCGGTCCCCCTCGGCCAGCGCGTGATCGAGCGGGGGCAGGCGATGGGCATCGGCCGCCGCGCCCCAAACCTTGGCCCCGGTGGCATCGCGCAATTCCGCCACGCCTTGGATGTGATCGTCATGATGATGGGTGATCACGATATCGGACAGCTGCCAGCCGCGCGCGGTCAATGCGGCCATGATCGGCGCCACCTCGGGCACATCGAAAACCGCCGTCGCGCCGCTGGCCGGGTCATGGACCAGATAGGCGTAATTATCCGTCAGACAGGCGACAGTCACGATTTCGGGGCTTTGTCGGGTATCTGGCATGGAAATTGTCACATCCTTGGGTCAAACTCGGGCGGCGCGCACCCTCGCGCAGTCAACAAGCTAGTGCAATGCATCTCGACGTCACCGATCTGCGCCAATTCTATTACCGCACCCGTTTGGGCCGCATTGCGCAAAAGGCGGTGCGCGACCGGATGCTGGCGCTGTGGCCCGAGGCAAAGGGGCAAACAGTTGTGGGCTTTGGTTTCGCCGTGCCGCTGTTGCGCCCCTATTTGGGGCAAGCGCGCCGGGTGATCGGTGTCATGCCAGCCGAGCAAGGCGTGATGCCATGGCCCGCGGGAATGGAGAATGTCTCGCTCTTGTGCCGCGAGGGGTTGTGGCCCTTGGCAACGGGGGTGGCCGACAAGATCGTCTGCCTGCACGGGTTGGAGACATCGGAAGATCCCGCCGCCGTACTGGAGGAATGCGCGCGTGTGCTGGGGCCGGGTGGCAAGGCGTTGTTCGTCGTGCCGAACCGCTCGGGCCTTTGGGCGCGGCGCGATGCCACGCCCTTCGGTTTTGGGCGGCCCTATTCGCTGGGTCAGCTCGAGGCGCAGATGAAGCGCCATGATTTCACCCCCGAACGCCATGCCGCAGCCCTGTTCGCGCCGCCATCACAGCACCGTTTCTGGCTACGCTCAGCCGAGTTGTTCGAGAAGATGGGCGCGCGCCTGTCACGCCACTACGCGGGGGGCGTGATCATGCTCGAGGTGTCCAAACGCGTGCACGCACCGACCAAACCGGGCTTGGCCGAGCGGATGCGCCAACCGCTGAAAGTGCTCGAAGGTGCACCAGCGCCCGTTGGCGCCATCAATCGCGACAAGCCCTAGGCGACGGGGCTGATGGCCGTTGTGATCGTGAAGATCGTGGCCGCGGTGATGGTATCGCCCGTCAACTGGGCGAGTTGAAAGCCGAGCGAGGGGCCGTCGAATGCGGGCGGTGCGATGCGGGTGTCGACGGGGTTGGTTGGGTCGCTTTGATCAAGGCTGCCCAAATCGCCGACCGCCATCAACTGGATGCCTGCGGCAAGATAGTACGCCTCCAGCGACACGGGGCTATCGCCCGCGCCCAGTACCGTATTCGGCGCGGCGAAGCCGTCAGGCGCATGCACGATATGATAGAGGTAATCGGTCACGCCCGCGCCGCGGTCGATCGCGTAGCCGATGACAAGGCTGCCCGAGGGTTCGATCTCGATCACATCCTCTGGGCCTGCTTGGATCACGGGCACCTCGTCGTAGAATTGGGCAAAGCTGGCGGGGGTATCGACATAGATGATGTCGGCATCGGTGTCGTCATTCGTGACGATCGTGTCGTTCAGCCCGGCGAAGATCTTGTCCTCGCCCGCGCCGCCCATGATCGTGACAGCCGTGGGATCGCCCGGCGGGTGCAGGATCACATCGGCAAATGCGCTACCCATGATCACGTCGCCATCATTCGGGCTGAGAAATACCCTTTCCTCCCAGTTTTCCTCGCCCCCGGAGGGTGTTCCGGCAACGGTTTGGAAGGCGTAGTTTTCGACAGTGGTCTGGAAATCGAAGTACGCTTCGGGTCCTGTGACCTGCGCGGAGGCCACGACATTGCCGAACATGAGGCCGAGGAGTTCCTCGTTGTCGGTCAGTTCGAACCACGCGATGTCGCGATTGGCCGTGATCTCGGGCAGGAGGGTGCGGTCGTCGAACCGGATCTGATTGTAATCGCCTGAAAAAGTCCCTGCGAAGGGGTTGGTTTCACCCTGCTGGCCAAGATCCCAGTGTTGCACAAGCTCGACGCCGATCGCTGCGAAATAATCGGCGCGGTCGAGGGTGATCCCGGCGTCACTGCTCGCTGCGAGGAAGGTTTGCCAGTCGAAGCTGTTGGCCGCCTCTTCGAAAACGACGCCCTCGGGGACCAGGACAAGCGTCAGGCCGTAGTATTCGCCGCCCGAACAGCATTCATTGCCGGGAATGAATTCACCGGCCGCGAAGAACGCCATCAAGCGCCCGTCTGCCTCGGGGGCGACGGTGATGTCGGTGGCACCGGTGACCGGGTCTGTTTGCAGCGTGAACAGGGGGGCGGGTTCCGCATCAGATGCCGCATCAGGCTCGGCCTCTGGTTCCGGCTCAAGCTCTGGTTCCGGCAACGGCGCGTTCTTGAGCGGGGGCGGGGGGGTGTCGTCCTCGGGCGGCGCGGTGTCGTCATCATCGACAAAGGCAAGCGCGGCAAAACTCGCGGCAAACATGAAAGCAAGGATCGCCAGCATTCACACACTCCCAAACACATAACACACCGCAGGCTGATGAAAAAAATGTCAATTTCAAGAAAAATGGGCGGCGTCCTTGTCGAACCGCCCTGCCTTGGGTCTTGGAGGCAATACTCTTGGACAGGATTCGTTGACCGCGCCGCGCAATCGGGCGCTTGCGGCGCGGTCAAAGCGTCGCAGATCGCATCCTTGGCGATTGTGCTTTGTTTTCTTGGTGCTTTCTATCGCGGCCTCGGGTCATATCGCGGTTGCAGCATTGCGGGGGCTCTGCTAGATCAGCCGCAATTTATAGGACACTGGCGGCGCTTTGCGGCCAAGACGCGACTTGCCCGGGGGCGTATCTTCGCTCTGGCCGGGCCACCTATATGAGAAAGGGTGGACGTGAGCGAACTTGCTTCAATCTCGACCGGCATTGCCGCGCGCTACGCGACGGCGTTGTTCGACCTTGCAGAAAGCGAGGGTGCCCTCAAAGCCCTCGAGGCCGACGTCGGCGTCATCGAGGCCGCTTTGGCCGAAAGCGCGGATCTGCGCGATGTGATCGCCTCGCCGCTTTATGGCCGGGACGCGACCGAAGGCGCGATGGGTAAGCTTGCCACCGCGATGAAGCTGAACAAGATCACGGGCAACACGCTGCGCTTGATGGCGCAAAAGCGCCGTTTGTTCATCTTGCCCGCGCTCTTGCGCGCGCTGCGGGAAAAGATCGCCATCCATAAAGGCGAAATGACCGCCGATGTGGTTTCGGCCAAGGCACTGA
>JAQCLA010000064.1 GCA_027592105.1 Pseudomonadota bacterium
AGTAAGGATGAGCCAGAGCCTCCAAACGAAACAACGCTCAACTGTCCCAATCTATCTGACGACGGACAGTTCGAATCCTCTCACTCTAACCAGATTTCACCACATGAAATGATAAATGAGCGGCCCCCGCTGACTATTGGCACGCGCATCGCGCAGAGCCTCTCCGAAATACTAGGTCGCTACATTTGACGGTGTCCGCGCTTGTTTGATTGCATGCCTTCTCCTTTGGTTCGCCAATCGCATCCTCAGGACAAAAACAAGTTAAAATAGCCGATAAATCTAGATCATTAATTCTCATCGGTAAGACGCCTAAATATCTACTGGAAAACGCGTCCGTGTAGGCGCCCATGATGAAGAATATGGCTGAAGGAAACACAATGTCGGAAAAAACGCTCACCGTTGATGGCATTGCCTACAACATTGCGGATTTGTCCGACAATGCGCGGGCACAGGTCGCGAATATCAATTTTTGCGACGCGCAAATTCAGCAGCTGCGCAATGAATGGGCTGTGGCTGATACCGCGCGACTGGGCTACGCCGCAGCGCTCAAGCGTGAGCTTGCCAACTGATGCCCATTCTGCGGATCGACGGTGTGGATTACGACAGCGCACAATTGTCGCCCACTGGACAAGCGCAATTGGCAGCACTCCAGCACGCCGAGGCGCAGATCCGCGAACTGACGAACATGAAGGCGCTTCTGACACGTGCCAAGAACAGCTATGTGGACGAGCTGAAGCGCGAAATCATCAAGGGGAAATCCGGCGTCGACCTCGGCGCGCTTTTCTCTGATTAACACATTCAGAAAGGAATTATCATGCCCAAGATCACTGTCGATGGAATTGATTACAACACCGAAGATCTCTCTGATAACGGCAAGGCACAGCTTGCAAGCTTGCAGTTTCTCGAAGTTCAAATGGCCAAACTGAACAATGAAGTGGCCGTCTACCAGACGGCGCGCAACGCCTATGTCGTGGCGTTGAAGGCCGAGCTTGAGAAAACCGAACCTGCCAAGGCTGAGTGATCGCTTCAAAACTGCTGGGATTGGCGTTGAGATGAATATGAAAGCGGCCTTTGTCTTGGCAGCCGGCATGATCGGGGCTGCCTTTATCTGGACCGATAAGACAGGACCGATCGCCGTCGCCCAAGCTGTGCCGTCACCAACGCTCGACCGATTGCCGGGGCAGGGCGTTGATGTCTTGCTCACCATGCCGCTGCTTGAGAGCCAAGGTTGGTTTATCCACGCCTATGGCGGCCGTGTTCGTGCTTGCAGCGCCGATGGCGCTTCGGTGGTCGGGGAACGAACTTCGCCGCGCTGCTCGAAGTGGAGCGAGTGATAAGTGGTGACCCGTTCCGTCAATTCACGACCGGGGCACGCGACTGAAAGAAATTTGAGGTTGGTCACACCGGCCACGCCGAGTGCGATTGTAACAGTGTCTTTGCTTTCTGCATGTGGCGGCGGCGGCCAGTCCACAGGGACGATATCGTCCAATCCGGTCGGTGCATTGCCACCTGGTTACACTCCGCCTGCGTCCGTATATGTCGCGCCGGCGGTTCCTGACCCGAACGCATTTGTTTTGCAGACCGCGTTTGTTGAGCCTTACTGGGTGCAAGCCTTAGCTAATAACGATTTCGCCGCGCTTCCCGCCTTTTATCAATCTTATGAGAACGTGGTTGAATTCGCGTTTCCGACTGTTCAGCCTGACTATTACACGGGTGATGATGCGGTCGGCTGGGCGCCTGCGTCGGATGCGGTGCAGGTGGCTTTTCGGACAGTATTCGCAGAGCTAGCGCAAATCGTGAATGTACGATTTGTCGAAACAACCGATATCGCTGATTTCAACGTCATCGCAATTTCGCAAAATGATCAGCAAAATCAGGGTCTGGCTGGATATGCCTATTTCCCAAACGCAAGTTTCTTTATTGGTGCGGACATCTTGCTCTCCAACGTGGCAGATGCACCAGCGATCAATTCGGGCCTTTCCAATAGTGATTATGAGCTCGTCTTGCACGAGCTTGGCCATGCGCTTGGCCTAAAGCACCCTTTCGATGCCGATGGCGGGTCGACCACGACACTTTCGGCGACAGAAGATACCACCGCATGGACGGTCATGACTTACACGTTGCAGCCCGGTGCCTTTGACGGCGCATTCCGCGCATTCGATCTCATGGCCTTGGCTGAAATTTTCGGCGTCCGCGAAGCCTATCGTGCAGGTGATGATAGCTACAGCTTTTCAGCACTTTCAGGCAGTTTCGTGATTGATGGCGCAGGGCAGGATACCATCTCCGCCGCAGGGCAAAGTGCCATCGCCTACATCGATCTCAGATCTGGGATGCATAGCCATTTGGGCAGCAAATCCACACTCATCTCAGCGCCATTTCAGCTGACGATCTCGGCAGGGAGCTTTATTGAGAACGCGATTGGCGGTTCTGGCAATGACCTGATTATTGGTAATGAATTGGCCAATAGTTTGTACGGCGGGCAGGGCAGTGACCGTATTTTTGGCGGTGAGGGTGCCGATGTCATCAGTGGTGGCGCTGGAGATGACGTGATCGATTTGTCCGAAGTCGTCGCAGCGCGCGATGTCGTTACGTTCGAGCCGATCAATACGGAGAACGACCAAGACACGATCTACGCCTTTGCGCAGGGGGTATCGGGTGACGCGATCAATTTTGCACCGATGCTTGGCGCAAATTTGCTCGATGTCGTCGCGCAAAGCTTCGTGCCGCTCGCCGATATCAGCGGTGCTATTGTCCGGTTGGTCGGCCAAGGGCTGTCCACAGCAACTGCCTTGGACGCGGCATTGTCCACAGAAGGTCTTTTTGAAAACCTTACACTATCCGCAGGCACAACCACGCTGGTTCTATCTGCCGATACGCAAGCAACTGGCCAGGATCAGCATCTCTTTCATGTGCGCAATGTCGCTGATGATCTGGTTGTGCAGAAACTTGCAGTGTTTTCTGGAAACTATCTGGATATGGATTCTTGGCACGCGCATAATTTCGTTTAACCATTTTGAGATGTCATGCTGGCCCTATTGATGGGTCTAGGTGCTCACTGTCCCAAAAAATGACTGTCGCCATGGATAACGCCTATATGCCCTGTCGGCCTATTTCACCGAAACGTTGATTGCATTCAACACGCTGTTATCAAGTCAAATAAATCTGGCGAATGCGTCTCCCTGCGATTGTTGGAAGAATGATTGCCCACTCTCCCAACCTGATTCCGGGTGACGCAGCTGCATCAGTTTCGCTATCCAACGCGAACTTTGGAATTCATGCCTGTGAAAACCGCATCTATGCCCAAAATCGTCCATAAAGATCAGGGATATTGGCCGAAGAGCGTCAAACTTTATCGTCCAAAAAAGCATAGTAAAGATATTATTGTTTTTAATGTCCACATCATGAGACGACAGAGCAGTTGAAGGGCTTTGCGCGCCCGTATTTATGGCAGATGGACGACAACGCATCTGCGGTATTTTGGGCCCTAAAGCGGCATTCAACGACGACAAAGCGGCGCAGACGGTCTTCCCTCGAAGAGGATCACATGAATTCGCGCACCGCATCTTGGGTCGATTTCGATGAGGATATTATAATTCGCGTTTCGTTGGATATTTCGCAAAAGAAGATGGTGGCAAGTTCGCGCTTGCTATCAGTCGCTGCTGTCGAGCTTGGCCGTATCCGGGTCAGCAGCAAAAGCAAGATTTTGCGTCCATTTTTTCAACGTGTTGAAACTTGGGAATTGTTGCTGATTGTCTATGCCCTTGAGGGCGATGGCACGTATGGCATCGAGGATTATCTTGATCGCCTGCAGACCTTGAAATTCACACGAATAACGATGCGAAACTTTATCAAGGATCGGATCGCCGAAGGTTCATTCTTTGCCATGCAAGGCGAAAAGAAGAGCCGAAAATCCCTCATGTTGAGTGATGAACTGCGCGCAAGTCTCGAGGCCTATTTTGGCATGCTTGAGGCGCTGAAAAGAAACGACGCAATGGCCGAAGAGACTAGGATCGATGTCGCCTTCTTGGCGATCGACGAAAAAAACGGAGATGTTTGACCAATGAGCGATTTCAATTTGAGCCATCACTCCGTGATGCGGGCTTCGCTATCCTCCGTGGCGCTTTCGGTGCTGTTGTTGGCGGGGTGTGGTGATGCGCCGCTTCAGGTTTCGGACATGGAGCAGGCGATCCAAACCGAGCTGGTCGAGCGCGCCGCGGATGGCGATGCTGCCCAAGCCGTGACCCTTCAAGCCGGTATGCGCGCGGCGGTTGCACAAGCGGTGCAGCTGAATGATGCCTATCGCGCCCTTGGTGCGATCGAAACAGAAGCCTTTTCCAATATCGATGTGGCCGCCAGCGCACGCGGTACGCAACTTTCCACCAATGCCAATATCGGCGGCATTCGTGAAAGCGGTGCGGGCGGCGGCACAACGACCGGCGCTGCTGGTGGTGTGAACCTATCCCGCCTGGTTTTTGACGGTGGTGAAAGTGCCGCGACGGTCAATCGCGCGACGGCACAGGCGCTTGTTGCACAGGCCGATCGCGCAGCGCGCGGCAATCAGCTCGCGCTTGATGCCGCGCGTGCATGGATCGATGTGTGGCAGTTCGAAGAGCGGCTGCGGCTCTTGCGTGGTCGGACCGAAGAGATGGACACGCTTGTATCGCAGGTCGAGCGCATGGCGAACAATGGTATGGTCGATCGTGCCGCCCTTGAGGGTGTGCGTCGCCGTATCGTCGACATCGCCTTGGAAGAAGCCCGTCTTGATGCCAGCCTGCAAGAAGCGCGCGGGCGGTTTGCTCGTTACTTCAACACGGCCTCCGACGCGATCGCGGCACCGACCGAAATCATCACGCCCGATCAGGCTCGTGCCTATGCCCAAGCATGGGATGATGCGCCCACACTCCGCAAGGGCGCGGCCGAATTGATCATGGCGCGCAACAATCTTGTTATTGCCGAAGCTGCGTTTCAGCCGCGTGCCAGTATTTCGGGTGGTGTCAGAACGCCAATGGAAAGTGGCGCAAGCACCGATACCACGCTTGGCCTATCGCTGACCTATACCATTGGCGATGGTGGCAGGCGCGCTGCCAATCTGCGTGCTGCGCAGGCACGGCTTGAGGCAGCTCAGGCCAATTTGGCCGATACGCGGCGCGGCATCGAAACCGAGCTCAGCGCTGCGATCACACGTCTGAATGCGATCCAGCGATCGATGCCACTCATGCAAGAGAATATCCGCCTGAGTGCCGCCGAAGCCGAGATCGCACGGTCGCAGATCGTCACAGGGCAATCCAACCTCCAGCGACTGATCGAAGCCGAGATCGACAATTATCGGGCGCGTGACGGGCAGATCGCGATGCAATCAGAGAAAATCACATTGCAGCTGACCATTGCCGCTTTGACCGGTGCTTTGGGGCGCGAACTCGGGTTGGACCTGACGCCTGCCGAATGATGGCGGACGCACGGCCCAATACCCAGAAAGAAGAGTTGATATGTCAATGAATACACATCCGGAAACGTTGCCGGAGGCCTCTGCTGAGACTGAAGAGGCGTTGGTTGTTGCGCAAGACGCCCCGGTCGAAGATCCGCCGACAGACGATCTACCGATGGTTCAAGAAGATGGCGATGATGGCGCGACCGAATTGTCGCTGATCTTGTCGGTCAAGCATGTGATGTCACTGTCGGGCATGGCGTTTTCGGCTGGTGCGGTCCGTGACTTGCCCGAGTTGACAAGCGAAGTTTTCGATCCGCGCGCCGCTGTATCCGCATTCCGCCATGTGGGCTTTGATGCGAATTATGGTGAGATGTCTGCAAGTGATTTGCGTGCTTCGCATTGTCCGGCGATCGGCTTTCTCCAATCGGGCGAGGCTGTTGTCATCCATCGGATCGATGAGAATGGACAAGTCACGCTGCAGCGTTTCGCCGACGAGGACAGCGTTGCCGAGGAGACGCACGAAGTGGCGGCTCTCAAGCCCATGCTTCAGCCCTATTTCGTCTTGGCCCGTCAGGTCCATGTCGCCGCCAAAGCAAAAGGCAAGAATGATTGGTTCTGGGGCTCATTGCTGCAGGGCAAATGGCTCTATCTGCAGGTGCTGGTCGCAGCTGCAGTGACGAACTTTCTCGGCCTGTCGACCTCGCTTTTCATCATGGTCGTCTATGATCGTGTCGTGCCCAATCAGGCCATCGAGTCGCTAATCGCTTTGACGATAGGTGTGTTGATCGCTTTGGGGTTCGACTTTGTTATCAAGACATTGCGTGCGCAATTCGTGGACAAGGCCGGAAAACGTGCGGATTCACGCATGTCGCGACTGATCTTCGATAAGTTGTTGAACATGAAACTCGACAGCCGCCGACAAAAGGCGGGTGCAATGGCCAGCATCGTGCGCGAGTTCGACACTTTGCGGGAATTTTTCACCTCCGCTACCTTGATCGCGGTCGTTGACCTGCCCTTCATCTTTTTCTTCATCTGGGTGATTTCGCTGATCGCAGGCCCGCTGGCACTTGTGCCGCTTATAGCGGTGCCGCTGGTCATCGCATCGGGGTTGGTCATTCAGCCCTTCTTGGCGCGCATCGCCGAGAGTTCGATGCAGACCAACATGTCCAAGCAAAGCGTTCTGGTCGAAACCCTCAACGGTCTCGAGACGGTTCAGGCCACCGGATCGGGTCGATTGATGCGTCGCCGTTTCGAAGAGGCATCGGATGCGCAATCCGATCTTGGCCTGCGCAACCGGATGCTGTCGCAATTCGCGATCAACGCCGCCGCATCGATCCAGCAATTGGCGCAGATCGCCACCATCTTCTACGGTGTCTTCCTCATCCAAGACGGCACCATCACGATGGGCGCGATGATCGCGGCCGTGATCCTCGGTGGGCGCACCTTGGCGCCGCTATCGCAGCTCGCATCGGCCATGTCGCGCGCGAATGGCGCCCGGCAGGCCTTCCGTTCCTTGACGGCTGTGATGAAGGATGAAGAGCAGGCCGACGTGGGCCGCCCACGGCTGAGCCGTCCACATCTGAGCGGTCATGTCGAACTCAAAAACGTGAGCTATGCTTTCCCCGGCGCCAACAGCCCGATCATCCGCAACTTGTCGCTCAAGATCCCCGCGGGTCAGAAAGTGGCGATCGTCGGCCGGATGGGATCGGGAAAATCGACCTTGTCGCGCCTGATTTCCGGATTGATCGAACCGAGCGAGGGGGCAGTGCTGATCGATGGTGTCGATTTGCGCCAGATCGACAAATCCGATGTGCGCCGCAACGTCGGTGTCATGTTGCAAGATAGCTGGCTGTTTTCCGGTTCGGTCAAAGAGAACCTGCAAATGGGCTTTTACGAATATGACGATGCGCATGTGTTGAACATCGCCAAGATTTCGGGCGTCGATGATTTTGTCGCGGGTCATCCGCAAGGTTATGATATGGAACTGCGCGAGCGCGGCGAGGGTTTGTCGGGCGGACAGCGCCAATCGATCAACCTTGCACGTGCATTGTTGCATGATCCCAGCCTGTTGATCTTGGACGAGCCGACAAGCTCGATGGATACCGCGACCGAAAAAGCGGTGATCGATCGGCTGAAAGCTTGGGCCAATGACAAAACAATGGTCATGGTGACCCATCGCAACACCTTGCTGGAACTGGCGGACAGGGTGTTGGTCGTCGATCAGGGCATCATCGTGACTGATACGACGCCAGAAAAAATCAAAGCGCAGACGCGGTAAGGACGAGCATATGTCGGATATCGACTTCAAACGGTTGTCGCGCGAAATGGCAGGCCGCGAGGGCCTTGCCGGATCGACGATCATGGTCACCATCATCGCGCTTCTCGGGCTGATCTTGTTCTGGGCTTCATGGGCTGAACTCGACAATGTCACGCGTGGCGAAGGCCGGATCGTGTCTTCCGTTCAAAACCAGATTGTGCAGGCCGCTGAGGGTGGCGTGATCCTGCGCCGCTTCGTGTCCGAAAACACCGTCGTCGCTGAAGGTGAGGTCATGTTCGAGATCGACCCCGTCGATGCCAGCAGCGAACTGAACCGCTTGGCGCAGCGTTTGGCGGCCCTGGACATCAAAGAGTTGCGCTTGCGGGCGGAAATCGAGGGGGCCAGCTTCACGATCCCGGCCGCGCTTGCCGCCTTGTCGCCAATGGTCGCCTTGTCCGAAGAAAGCCTCTTTGCGGCCCGCAGATCCGAACTTGCCGGGCAATTGGCTGTCCTCGATCAACGTCTGCAACAACGTAATCAAGATCTTCGCGCCGCCGAGACATCGGTCGGCACGGCCGAGCGCACGGCCGGATTTCTGGAAGAAGAGATTGCCGTCGTCGAGCCCTTGGTGCGCGAGAATATCGCCCCCGCGACGCGCCTGCTGGAGCTTCAGCGCGAATTGGAGCGTGCGCGCGGCGATCGCGATCGCGCCTCCGTCGGCATCGAACAAGCCCGTTCGGGTATGGATGAACTTGAGACAGAAATCGCCAATGCGCAGGCAAACTATCGGCTTCGCGCCTTGGATGAGCTCAATGGCGTTGTCGCAGAACAAAGCGAATTGCGCGAAGCGCTGCCGCGCCTTGAAGAGCGGGTCAGCCGTACCGTGATCCGCGCACCGATGGACGGCATCGTGAGCCAGTTGAATTTCCGCACAGCCGGCGGTTTCGTGACCACGGGTGATGTTGTGGTGGAACTGGTTCCGACGGGCGAGGCGCTGATCATCGAGGCACGGATTCAACCCCAAGACATCTCGCGTATTCGCATCGAAGATGCCGTTCGTATCCGTCTTTCGGCCTATGATTCCGCCAAATACGGAACAGTCGATGGCCGCGTTTTGCGCATCAGCCCGGATGCCGTGGTCGATGAACGTTCGGGCACGGCGATGAGCTATTATCTCGTCGACGTCGCCATCGAGGGTGAATTGGTCCTCGAAGAAACGGGCGAGGCCGTCACCTTTATTCCCGGCATGACCGCCACGGTTGATGTTTTGTCCGGCAAGCGGACGGTCTTGGAGTATCTTTGGCAGCCTATGGCCAAGGTGCAAGAACTGGCCTTGCGCGACTAATGCAACAAAACCCCCGGATCTTGGCGAGATGATCAAACGCATGTGGATCAAACGCACAATGCTTTGGCTTGCGGTCATGGCCGTACTTTGGAGCGGCTATTGGGCGGCACTTGCTTATGGGGCGCAACAATCGGCTCATCAGGCGGTCAATGTGATACGGCAGCAAGGTATCGCTGCCAGTTTCGCAAGCGCGGAAGTCAAAGGTTTTCCGAGCAGCGTCGCACTGACGCTGGCCGATCTGTCGATGGGTGACGGTAGGGCCATCCTATGGTCGACCCAAACAGCCCGGATCGAGGCCGAGGTGACGCGCCCAAATCAGATCTTTCTCGATCTGTCCCAGCCGCATCGTATTTCCGGCAGCCTCGGCGCATGGGCCATCGAGACTGAAAATGCCGGGATGATGGCGTTGTTCGCGCCAAGCTTGGACCTCCCCATTGCAGATGTTCAAGTTGCCGCGCAAGCACTGCGCGTGGCTGGGCCCAATGTGCCGCAAATGCTGCTTGGCGCTTTGGCGGCGCGCATCACCGATAACGGCGCAGCCGATGGTGTATATGATGTCAGCATGGATCTGCAGGATTTGGATTTGTCCTTGGTTCTGACCACGCTGCCCGCGTCGTTTCGGATCGTTCCGCGCCTTGCGTTCGCGGGCGATTTCGTTTTCGACCGTCCTTGGGACCGGCAGGTATTCTTGCAAGGCTATCCGCTTTTTCGGGGTGTCGACATCCGCGGCCTAGAGTTGTCTTTCGGACCATCCGCACTCGCGGCTTCGGGCCAGTTGGTGGTTGCGGACAACGGACGTCTGTCCGGTATGCTGTCGATCACGATCGACCAATGGCGCCCACTTTTTGAACTGGCCCGCGAACTGGGTTTTGTTGAGCCGGGGATCGAAGAATTCATGATCGCGGCACTCGACGGGCTGGCCATGGCTGACAACGATCCCGACGACATCACCGTGCCGCTGATTTTGCGTGATGGGTTGGTGTCGTTTGGTGCCTTGACCCTTGGCATGATCCCTGCCGCACGCTGAGTGATCCGGCTTGACGCGGATCAATGCGTCATGCGCAGGCCCACGGTAGCTTGCCTGCTATAGGTGCGGGCGCATTGCGTTCTCGTGCGAAGGCGATGCGACAGGACATTTTCGAATGAAGATCGGACACGACACTTGGGTCATCGTCGCAGATGGCGCGAAGTATCTTGCCATGCGCAATATCGGCGACGCGGATTTCCTGCAGCTTGAGGTCGTGGCGCAAGAAACAAGCCAACAACCGGCGGCGCGTGAGCTTGCATCGGACCGTCCCGGGCGGCGCAATGATGCAAGCCGCGCCACGCCTGATGGTGTCGCGCCTTGGGGGAAAAGCGCGATGGCGCAAACCGATTGGCACGCGCGCGCCGAGATGGCGTTTGCCGTGCGGCTCGCGCAACAATTGGGCGAATGCGCGGCGGCCAAGCGCTTTGACAAGCTGGTCGTGATCGCCGCGCCGCAAATGCTCGGGCTGTTGCGCGCGGCATGGGATACGCGCGTTGCCGCATCGGTCATCGCCGAGATCGACAAGGATCTGACAGGCCTTCCTGTAGCGCGGATCGAAACGGTCATCACGGGGATCGCGGCATAATCCGGTCGCGTTACCCGCGCCGTTTGGTCCAGCCGATCCAGATTTGCCCCAATCCCAGCGGCACAAGGCTGGCCACCGCCGCAAGGCCAAGCCCGGCCATGCCAAGCGCAACACCTCGGCCAGAAGTGGCACCCAAAGGGCCGCAGCGATCAAGAGCAGGCAAAGCACGATGGCACCCCAAACATAGGGGTTGGCGGTGACATCATTGCGCAGCACCCCGGCCTCGGGATTG
>JAQCLA010000065.1 GCA_027592105.1 Pseudomonadota bacterium
GGTTGGAATTCGGCCCGGCGCGCGATGGCGCTGTCTCACGCTGCGATCTTGTGCTGGATCTGACCGGCGCGCAGGCGCTGTTTCACCACACGCGCCCCGGCTATCTGCGTGCCGATCCGCGCGACCCTGCCGCCGTTGCCGCCTTGGTGGCCGAGGCTGGTCAAATGGTCGGCGTCTTCGACAAGCCCAAATATATCGATTTCATTCCCGATCTCTGCGCGCATTCGCGCAACAAAAAGACCGGCTGCACCCGCTGCCTCGATCTTTGCCCAACCGGCGCGATCCTGTCCGCGGGCGATAGCGTCGTCATCGACCCCGCGATCTGCGCGGGATGTGGGCAATGCGCGGCCGCATGTCCGACGGGTGCTGCATCTTACGCGCTGCCCGTGGTGGGGAGCCTCGCCGCGCGCCTGCGCAGCGGCCTGTCGGCGTGGTTCGAGGCCGGTGGCCGCAGCGCGCCGGTCATCTTGTTCCATGACGAGGCGCATGGCGCTGCGTTGATCGACGCGATGGCGCGGTTCGGCCATGGCCTTCCCGCCCATGTCATTCCGGTGCAGATCAATGAACCCAGCCAGATCGGCCCGGAGATCATGGCCGCATCCCTTGCTTGGGGTGCAGGCGGGGTGCGTGTTCTGGCCCAAGACCGGCCCGCCCATCCGCTGGACGGGCTTGACAATACGCTGGATCTGATGGGCGCGATCTGTGCCGCGATGGGCCTGCACGACGAGAGCTGCGCGCTTGTGCAGACCGATGACCCCGATGTGCTGGAAACCGCGCTTTGGCAGAAAGCCACAGATGCGCGCGCCGCGCGCTCCAGCTTTCTGCCGCCCGAGGACAAGCGTGGGCTTTTGACCTTGGCGATGGAAGAGTTGAACCGCACCGCACCAAGCCCGGCAGAGCGCATCGACCTGCCAAAAGCTGCACCCTTTGGCAGCGTGCAGCTGAACCTCGACAGTTGCACGCTCTGCCTGTCGTGCGTGGGCGCCTGCCCAACAGGGGCGCTTGGCGACAACCCCGATAAGCCGATGTTGCGCTTTACCGAAAGCGCCTGTGTGCAATGCGGAATTTGCGCCGCGACCTGCCCCGAACAGGCCATCGCGATCGAGGCGCGGATCGATTTCGCCGCTTGGGCCAACCCCAAGCGTATCCTCAAGGAAGAAGAGCCGTTCTGCTGCACCGCATGCGGCAAGGGCTTTGGCACCGGGTCGAGCATTCGCCGCGTGATCGAGCGGCTCGATAGCCATTGGATGTTCTCGGGCGAGGATGGCGCGGCGCGCAAGCGGCTGCTGACGATGTGCGATGATTGCCGCACGAAGGAAGTGGTGATGGCGGGCTTCGACCCGCATGAGCCGCCTGCCTGAACGCCGGATCGCGCCTTAGACAGCCAAAGCTGGCGGTGTGTCGGTCGCTGCGGCAAGGCACCATGCGATGGCTTGAGCTGGATCAGCCGCCACCTCGGCGGCAAGCCCTTCGGCAAAGTCGAGAAAGGCGTCCAGATTGCCCTGCGACACCGTTGTCAGGACAGGAATACCCGCGATCAGCGCGCGCCCGATCACCTCGCGGAAACCACCGCCCTCGGCCTCTTGCTTGCCGAATTTATTGACTAACATGATCGCGGCGCGACCTTGATCGAGAACGCTTTCCACGCGCGCGACCGCATCGGCCAGACCGCGCGGATCAAGACGGCAACCCCGCGCATGGCGGCCACGATCTTCGGAGATCCGCAGCACATCTTCGCGGCCCAAAATCCGCAGGTCCATGTGACAGTGCCGTTCAGGGTCATATTCGACATTCAGCTGCACCGCGCCGACGACAGCGATGCCGCGGGCGGCGAGCTGTTCGGCCAGCGTCATCATCAAGCGGTCGCCAGCGCCCCGCCCTGATGAAATCATATAGCCCAGCATCGACTGCCCCCCGCGCAAACCACCGTGAAGGCGGCAACGGCAATGCTTAGGCAAGCGCGCGCGGCCTTGTCAACGCCAGCGGGTCAGCGCGGATCAAAGCCCAGCGCGCGCAAATCGCCCGCACTTTGGGCCAATGCCACCGTGAACGCCGCGATCGCCGCACCATCGCGGGGGTCTTCCCAGACCGCGAAATCATAATGCTCATCGGCGACGGGCAGAAAGCCCAAGCCCAGCGCCTCGGCCACGGGCTTGATCGCAATGCCCCAATCCGCCCTGCCCTGCGCGATGCTGGCCGCAACCGCGTTATGGGAGTTGGGTTGGTTCCAATACCCCTGTGGCCGCGCCCCTGCCAGCAAGCGGTCGATCAAAATCCGTGTGCCCGCGCCTTGGTTGCGGTTGACCATGATCGCATCGCCATCGGCCAGCGCGACGGCCAGCGCATCATTCAGGTCACGGCCTTCGAAACAGGGATCGCCTTTGCGATAGACGATGCCCTGCATCCGCCGCCAACCGGGGATCAGCCGCATACCATCGGCCAGAAACGTGGTGTTGAAGGCATCGGTCGCGGGATCAAACAAATGGATGGGGGCGATATCGCATTCGCGCCGCTTCAGCGCCGCCAATCCACCCTGTGACCCGGTGGCAAGGATGCGCGCCTGCACCCCCTGCTCGGACAAGCGCCCCACCACCGCGTCAAGGCCGACACAATGGCTGCCGATCACGGCAAGCGCGGGTGCCCCGATGCCGGGGCCGAACAACGTGACCTCGGCCATGGTGCCGGGGGCAAGGCTTTCGACAAGCGCAGGCACGGTGAGAAAGCCATCGGCCTGTGCAAAGGCCGTGACCGCGCCCGAGCCCTTGGCCACGGGATGGGCGACCCGCCCATCTGGTCCTTCGGTCAATGCCACCATCGCGAATTCGGTGCGCCCAAGCTCCGAGGTCAAGCGCAAGGGCAAGCGCGCCGTGATCCGGGCTGTGTTTTGCGGCGGCAAACCGGCCATCATCCGCAGCGCCGGCGCGACCAACTCGTGGAAGGTGAACATGGCCGAGGTCGGAAACCCCGGCAAAACCACCACCGGTTTGCCGTCACACACCGCAAGGCAGAGCGGCTTGCCGGGCTTGAGCGCCACGCCATGCGCGACGATACCCGGCGCACCCAAACCCGCGATGACCTTGGTCGTCAAATCGCCCGCACCTTTGGATGTTCCGCCCGACAAGATCAGCGCGTCATGCGCGGCAAAGGCTGCTTGAACGGCGGCGAAAAGCTGTTCGGCATCATCGGGTATGGCGCCCAGATGCACCGCCTCGCACCCGTTCTCGCGCAGTGCTGCTGCAATCACAGGCCCGTTGGAATCATACACCCCGGCCGGGCGCAGCGGTTGACCCGGTTGGACCAATTCATCGCCCGTCGACAACACGGCAACCCTTGGCCTGCGCCAGACAGGCGCGCGATCAAGCCCGACGGCAGCCAACATCGCAACCTCGCGCGCGCCGATCACCACGCCTTTGCGCAACAAAATCTGGCCGCGCGCGATGTCGGACCCGGCGAAGGAAATGAATGTGCCGGGCGCCAGCGCGCGGGCCACTGCGATCCCATCCCCCTCGGGCTCGGTATGTTCGATCATCACCACGGCATCGGCCCCGCGTGGGATCGGCCCGCCGGTTGCGATGGGGGTTGCCGTGCCGGGGGTGACGGGCAAGCCGGGCGCTGTGCCGCAATGGATCACCTCCGCATTGAGGCGCAGACGCACAGGCGCCACATCGGAGGCATCGAAAAGATCGGCTGCGCGCACCGCAAAACCATCCACCACCGCGCGATCAAATGGCGGCGCATCGACGGGGGCCGCAATATCGCAGCCCAAAACACGCCCCAAAAGCAGGTCGAGGCCCAGCTCTTCCAGGCCAAGCGGACGCGGGCGCAGCGCCGCGACGAAAGCCGCCTCCGCCGCATCGCGCGACAAAACCTGCAGGAATTGCTCCTGCTGCGGTGGGCTGGACGACGGGGGGGTGGCGTCTTGCATCAGGTTCGACCCAAAGGGGAGGAAAGGGAAATTCCAGCTAGCGTGGCCCCTGCTGCAAGGCCCTCGCTCTCAGGCGGGATGATGGCGAAGGCATCCGCCGTGGCAAGGTTGGCCAAAGTCACGCTGCCTGCTGGGCCGGGGTGCCATCCGTCGTCTTGCCGGGACAACAGCACCAAATCGGACATGCCGAGCGCCGAGGCGAGTTTGCGGCCCAAGGGTCGCGCTGCGCTAAGGGGGGTGGTCATGCTCAACGCAGCCATGGCAGGCACAGCCAAGGCAAGACAAGCGGCCACCATGCCATCGAAGCGTCGTGGTATGCTGAGAACCAGCGCGCTTTGCTCATGCGCCAACCACGCCGTTTCGGCGGGGGAAAGCGCAAGGCGCTGCTGGGTGCTGCGCGTCGGCTGCAAAATCAGATGTGGCGCATCATCGACGATCTGCGCGCCGAGTTTGACCAGAAAACGATGGGCGAATGCGGCTTGGTCAGGATCAGGCAAGTCAATGGCCACGCGCGGTCGGCGAATGCTGCAATCGCGCAGCCCCGAAAGAGCCGCGACCAAGCAAAGCCGCTCGCTCAGGCGCGCACCAGTGGGCGCGATCAGCGCGCCTGCACGCCCGTCATGGCCAGCGCGGCGCACGGCAAATCCGGGGCTGACCGGGCGGATCGCCTCCCACCCCGCTTGGGTGTGTTCGACCCAATCGGGGGGCAACACCGCATCGCTGCCCGGTGGCAAAGGGTCAGCAGGCAAAAGGCGCAGGGGCGCTTGCAGCGCGATCGGCAAGCTCGCACTTGCGCCGGTCAGGTCCAATGCCGTGACGGCAAAGCCTTCGCGCAGTGCCTCGGGCAGCGGGGGCATATCGCTGGGAAAGTGCAGCGCCTCGGCCAGAACGGCGCCAAGCGCATCAGACATCGGCACGCGTTCTGCCGGCGCAGGGATGACATCGCGCAGCGCCAGATGCAGGCAATGATCAAGAGCGGTCATGCTTTCCATACCGCCCGATCTAGTGCGCGCGATCAGCGAAGGCCAGTGTGCGCGAAAATGCGCGGCACTGGCCCTGATGCGCGGCGGCTTTACTGTGCCGATGGGAAGAACAACTGCTCGCCCCCGACTGTGAAGCTGGCGATGGCCTGTTGTCCGGCATCGGACAAGATCCAATCGATAAAGGCCTGACCTTGCTCAGCTTTTACATGACCGTGCCGCTCTGGATTGACCAGAATGATGCCATAGGGATTGAACAGCACCGGGTCGCCTTCGGATACGATCTCGAGCGGGCCACGGTTCTGGAACGACAGCCAAGTGCCGCGATCGGTCAGCGCATAGGCCGGAACCTGTGCCGCCGTGTTGAGCGTGGCGCCCATGCCCGAGCCGGTCGACAAATACCATTCGCCCGCCGGTTCGATGCCGGCCGCAGCCCATAGCGCCTTTTCAGCGGAATGGGTGCCGCTGTCATCCCCGCGCGATGCAAAAGACGCGGGCGCCCCCGCAATTGCGGTCATCGCGGCGGCGGCTGTATCTGTCGCGCGCACGCCTGCCGGATCATCGCCGGGGCCGACAATAACGAAATCATTATACATCACATCAAAGCGTTGCACCCCGTAGCCCTCGGCCACGAAAGCCTCTTCCTGCGCGCGGGCATGGACAAAGACGACATCGGCATCGCCGCGCCGTCCGGTCTCCAAAGCTTGGCCCGTCCCTTGCGACACCACGCGCACTTCGACCCCGGTATCAGCCTGAAAGATGGGAAGGATATGCCCGAAAAGCCCTGAATTCTCTGTCGAGGTGGTCGAGGCGACAGTGATGAACGCCTGCGCGCTGGCCGAAAACGCTGCCAGCATGGCAAGGCCAGAAGCAAAGCCCAAAAGGGTGAAACGGCGTGTACGGGTCATGGTAATTTTCTCCCGTTGGTTACCAGATCAAATCGCCCGCGAGATAGGCGCGGGCCTCGGGGGCTTGCGGCCCCGCGAAGAAATCAGCGGCAGGGCGATGTTCGATCAGCTGTCCGCGATGAAGAAAGGCCACGTCCTCGGCCAGCCGCCGTGCCTGCCCCAGATTATGGGTCGTCAGCACGATGGTGATGCCCTCGGCCGAGAAGCTTTCGATCATCTCTTCGATCATGCGGGTGGCCGAGGGATCGAGCGCGGATGTCGGCTCATCAAGAAACAACACCTCCGGCGTCATGGTCCAAGCGCGTGCAAGCGCCAGCCGCTGCTGTTCGCCCCCAGACAACAGCCGTGCGGGCTGGTCGGCCAATGGGTCAAGGCCGAAACGCGCCAAGGTGCGGGCCACCATGTCGCGCCGCGACAACCGCGACAGGCCGCGCAAAGCGAGCGGATAGTCGAGATTGGCCGCGACCGAGCGGCGCAACAGGACAGGGCGTTGAAACACCATCGCTTGGGCCGTGGGCCGGGATGAGCCATCTGCCCAAATGCAGCGCCCCGCCGTCGGCGCGATCAGCCCATGACATAGCCGCAACAACAGGCTTTTGCCCGCCCCGTTCGCGCCCAAGACGACCAAGCGGCGACCTGGCTTCACGATAAGCGAGATGTCGGACAAAAGGGGCTTATCGCCTACCGCGTAGCTTGCCCCCTCCAATCGCAGCGGCAAAATCGCGGAGGTTATGGGGCGCATCTGCGTCATCCCAACCGCCCCCGCGCCCATTGCCCGGCACCCCATGCGACCGCGTTGAGGGTCAAGGTCAAGCTCAACAAGATGATGCCCAGCGCCACGGCCAACCCAAGATTGCCGCGGCTGGTTTCCAACGTGATGGCGGTGGTCATGGTGCGCGTATGGCCCGCGATGTTGCCACCCACGATCAAGACGGCGCCCACCTCGGCGCTGGCGCGACCAAAACCCGCCAAAACCCCGGTCAAAAGGCTGACCCGCCCATCCCACAGCAAGGTCGGCACGGCACGCAGGCGGCTGGCACCAAGGCTTTGCAGATGTTCGCGGTATTCATCCCAGATATCCGCAACCACCGAGCGCGTCAGCGACACCACGATGGGCAGGATCAGCACTGTTTGCGCAAGGATCATCGCCTCGGGCGTGAACAAGAGCGCAAGATCACCCAAAGGGCCGGAGCGCGACAGCATCAGATAAACGATCAAACCCGCAACAACAGGCGGCAAGCCCATGAGCGCGTTGAACAAAACGATCACCGCACCGCGCCCTGGAAAACGTGCCAAGGCCAAGGCCGCGCCTAGGGGAAGACCGATCGCGCATGCCACCAAAACAGCCGTCAATGTCACGCGCAACGACAGGCCAATGATCTGCATCAGCGCGGGATCGGCGGCCAGAATGAGGCCAAGCGCGGTTGTGAATGGCCCGTCCAAATGCAATCTCCCCAGAAGCTGCTGGAAATTAGAGCAAAACTGCAATATCCTGCAACAATGGAATAAATGCATGGATATGCATCAAGATGCACAATCAAGCCGCGGATGCGCCCCCTGAACACCCCGAGACATCAGCGGCGCTGATGACGACGGCTGAGATCGCCGCCTACCTGCGGCTGCGCGAGCGCACGATCTACGAGATGGTCGCGCGCCAGACCATTCCCTTTACCCGCGCCACGGGGAAACTCTTGTTTCCAAGGCGGCTGATCGATGCATGGCTGGAATCGCAGACCGAGTTGCCCGATGCGGGTATCGCGCCTGCGCCACCGATCTATGCGGGATCGAATGACCCCTTGCTGGAATGGGCGCTCCGCCAATCCGGCAGCGGTTTGGCGGTGCTGGCGCGGGGCTCGACGCAAGGGCTTGAAGAACTTGTGGCGGGGCGCGCGGTGCTGGCCGGGCTTCACCTGATCGACCCGGAAAACGGGCGCTGGAACCTTGCGGCGGCGCGCGCGCATCTGCCGGGGTCGCGGCATGTCATGATCCATTGGGCGCGCAGGACACAGGGGATTTTTGTGGCAAGTGGCAATCCGCTTGGCGTCACAGGGCTGGGCGATGCGGTTAAGCGTGGCTTGCGCTTTGCCGTGCGCGCCGAGGGGGCGGGATCACAGCGGTTGCTTGATGTGTTGCTGGCGCGCGAAGGCCTGTCACGCGCTGCCCTGACCACGACTGAGCGCGGTGCGGAAACACACGCCGACCTCGCCGCGCTGATCGAAACGGACGAGGCGCAATGCGGTCTGGGTTTGCAGTCAGCGGCGGGTCAACTGGGTTTTCTACCCTTGATCACCGATGAGAGCTTCGATCTGGTCATGACGCGGCGCGCCTATTTCGAACCGCCGGTGCAGCGCCTCTTGGCATTTGCGAAATCCGACGCCTTCGCGAAACGCGCCGCCCATCTTGGCGGCTATGATATCGCGCAGCTGGGCGATGTGATCTGGAACGGCTAGGCAAGCATGCATCACTTGGCGCGGATGCGCCACAGAGCAGGGGCTGCGCCGCACAAGGCCATATCGCGCGCGCCCCATGAAATGATTACAAAAATACAATCAAAAACAAATGCTTATGTAAAATATCATGGCACGCTTAATCCCGACATGCATCTGTCGCGGGCGGGCCAGACCGGGGGCGTATTCGGGTTCTTGATGCAAGAAATTGCAGAAAACCCATGGCCACGCGTTACATTCCGCTCGCACTCCATCACAGCCCTGCCCCCAAGGTCCGGCATTTCGCCATGCTTGCAGGGATCGAGGCCAGTGTCCGTGGCACGCTGATCTCGGCCATGCCGCTGGTCGTCTATGACGCGCTTGGCAGCGCCGAGGCGACATCTTCGGCCTATTTCATGGCCGGGCTCGTGGCGCTGGCATGGGGGCTGATGGTGCCCTGGGCGACACGGCATTTGCCCCGGCGATGGGCCTATTCGGCGGGATGCCTGTTGTATCTGGTGGGCATGGCGTTGGCATTGATCGGCACGCCCGCGACCGTGCCTTTCGCGCTGATGTGCCTTGCCATGGCGACGGCCACGACTTTCGTGTGCTTCAACGCCTATATCCTCGACTATATCGACCGCGCAGAACTGGGCAAAAGCCAATCCACCCAAATGGTCTATGCGGCGGGGCCTTGGGCCATCGGGCCGATGGCGGGGGTTTGGCTGCATGATTGGTGGGCGCCTGCGCCCTTTTTGCTGGCGGGCGTTTTCGCGATCGGGCTTTTGATCACTTTTTGGGTGCTGCGCTTGGGCAATGGCAAGCAGATCCGGCGCGCCAAGGGACCGGCACCAAACCCGCTGGCCTATCTGGGGCGTTTTTTCCGCCAGCCACGGCTGATCGCGGGGTGGATGTTTGCCGTGATGCGCTCCTGCGGCTGGTGGGTCTATGTCGTGTATCTGCCGATCTTCTGCATCGAGGCGGGGCTGGGCGACAAGGTGGGCGGCATCGCACTTTCGGTGTCCAACGCGCTGTTGTTCGCCTCGCCACTGATGCTGCGTCATACGCGGCGGACATCGGTGCGCCGTGCGGTGCGGCTGGCCTTTGGGCTTTGCGGGGCGCTGTTTGTGGCAGCGGCCGTGGTGTCACCCCTGCCGTGGCTGACGGTTGTGGCCTGTATGGGGGCGTCGGTCTTTCTGGTGCTGCTCGATGTCGTGGGTGGCTTGCCCTTTTTGATGGCGGTCAAACCTTCGGAGCGGACAGAGATGAGCGCCGTCTATTCAAGCTTTCGCGATGTCTCGGGTATCTTGACGCCGGGTTGCGCATGGTTGGTGCTGCTGGTTGCACCGTTGCCAGGTATTTTCGCAGCGACAGGGGCGGGTCTGCTCTGCGCCTTTGCGGTGGCGGGGCGGCTCCACCCGCGCCTGGGCGCCGCACGCCCGCCACGCATGCCGATCATGTCCCAAGGCTGATTGTCCCAACCCGGGTCTGAGGGTGCATCGGCTGGGAGCGGCCCCTTGCCCATGCACCCATCATGGTCAGATATAGGTGGATTGCAGCAAGCTTTGATAATCCGCGCCGGTCAATGCTGCGGGGTTTGTCGGATGGCTGTGATCGGCCAAAGCGCCGCGAATGACGATATCGAACTGGTCCTCGCGCAGGCCCAATGTCTTGAGCCCCACGGGGATAGCGAGGCGGCGGTTGAGCGCGTCGAGCGCGTCTTCCAATTCGCCCTGTCCCAGCTCGAGCGCGCGTTCGATGCGGGCGAATTTCTCAGGCGCGGCGGGGCGGTTCATCCGCATCACCGCGGGCATCAAGATCGCGTTGAGGGTGCCGTGATGGAGATTGGGGGATTTCAGCCCACCCAAGGCATGCGATAGCGCATGGACCCCGCCCAGCCCCTTTTGAAAGGTCAATCCACCCTGCAAAGAGCCCATCATCAAGCCATGACGCGCAGCAAGGTTCGCGCCGTCTTCAAAGGCTGGGATCACATTCTCCCAGATGCGCGCCGCCCCATCGAGCGCGATCGCTTCGGCCGGGGGATTGTCGCGGGGCGACAGATAGGTTTCCAGACAATGTGACAGCGCATCAAGCGCTGTGGCAGCGGTCAGAGCTTGCGGCATGCCCAAGGTGAGCTCAGGATCGCAGATCGCGGCCTTGGGAATGAGAAACGGGCTGACGATGCCCAATTTCCGGCCATCGGCCAAAGTGATCAGCGCGGCGCGCCCCACCTCGGACCCGGTGCCAGCGGTGGTCGGTATCGCAATCACAGGCGCGACCGCGGCCGTGATCAAGGACAGCCCCCCTTCGATCAAGGCAAAGCGCGAAAGCGGTCCGTCATGGGTCGCCAAAAGCGCCACCGCTTTTGCCAAATCGATGGGCGAGCCCCCGCCCAGCGCCACGACACCGTCACATCCGGCGGCCTTGTAATGACCGACGGCTTGCAGCGCGGCCTCTTCCGTTGGGTTCGAGGGAACATCGAAAAACTGGGCCGTGTCTTTGGGCAGGTAGG
>JAQCLA010000066.1 GCA_027592105.1 Pseudomonadota bacterium
GACCCCTACGATGTCAACGTAGTGCTCTACCGCTGAGCTAACCGCCCTTTGCCCGGGACGTCAGCTAGGCTCGGCCAACGACTGGCCCGATTCCGCGCATCCCGCCGCTTGGGTGACGGGTCTATAGAAGGAATGGGGTAGGGGTTCAAGAGCTTTTGGATTATCGGCAAAATCCGCTATATGATGGCACCAGATGTTTGAACGGAGCGTCGATGCAGCCTGCTTTTCGCCTTGATTGTCCTGATGAGTTGCTGACGCCCGTGGTCGTGGCCTCGCCCCATTCGGGGCGGCATTATCCACCGGCTTTCTTGCAGGCGAGCATCTTGGACGAGGCCGGGGTCAGATCATCGGAAGATGCCTTTATGGATCTGTTGGTGGCGCAGGCACCCAGCCTTGGTGCGCCGCTTTTGGCGGCGGAGTATCCGCGCGCTTGGCTGGATCTCAACCGCAGCCCCGATGAGTTGGACCCCGGTGTCATCGATGGCGTCGCACGTGTGATGCAGACACCGCGCATATCCTCGGGTCTTGGGGTGATTCCGCGCGTCGTAGCCAATGGGCGCGCGATCTATCGTGGCAAGATCACCCGTGCCGAGGCCGAGGCGCGCATCGCGCAGGTCTGGCGGCCCTATCATGCAGCGCTGGAGGGGTTGATGCAGACGGCCCATGCCGCATTCGGCGAGGCGGTGCTGTTGGATTTCCATTCCATGCCGCATGAGGCGCTCGATGCGGTCGCGCGGCCCGGTCGCCCCCGGCCGCAAGTGGTCTTGGGGGATCGATTCGGTGCATCGGCCGCCGGTGAAATCCTCGATGCGCTGGAAGATGGGTTTTGGGGCGAAGGCTTGAGCGTGATCCGCAATGCGCCCTTTGCGGGGGCTTTTGTCACCCAGCATTACGGGCGACCTTCGCGGGGGTGGCACGCGGTACAAATCGAGATCGATCGCGGCCTTTACATGGATGAGCGCACCCTGCGCCCACATGCCGATTTCGACAGGCTGCGCGAGATGATCACACGGGTCATTTCGCGTGTGATCATTGCAAGGCCGGGTCGGGTGCCGTTGGCCGCGCAATAGGGGGCTCTGCCCCCGGCCTGCGGCCTCCCCCGGGATATTTATGAAACGCAGAAGCGCGGGTTCAGAGCGTGTGACGATGCGTGCGACAGGCTCTAGCGAAGCGCACGGCCCTTGACGATGGCATCGGGGCCGAAACGGGCACGGATCGTATCGGTGGCGCGCTCAGTGGCGGCGCGGCGGGATTGGCCGGGGTCAAGCAGGTCACCGGCGCGATCGGCTGCATCGGCGGGAATGAGATCTGACAGGCCAAGGCCGATCAGCCGATAGGGTTTGGGGTGATCGGTCTGGGCAAAAAGCCCATGCGCCACCCGGTAGATGCGGTCGGCGATCTGGCTGCCGTCTTCGAGCGCGGCGCGCCGGGTCAACAGCTTGAAATCATTGCGCTTGAGCTTGAGTGTCACCACGCGGCCGGCCAGCCCCCGCGCCTTGGCGCGGTCGGCGATTTTCTCGGCCAAGCGCCAGATATGGCCATCGAGCAGATCGGGATCAGAGGTGTCTTCGACGAAGGTCGTCTCGTTCGAGATCGATTTGATCGCCCGGTCCGGGCTGACGCGGCGGCTGTCTTCGCCGCGGGCCAGATGGAACAAGCGCTCGCCCATCGCGCCGAAACGGGCCTGCAGATCCTTGCGCTCCCAGCGGCGGAGGTCGGCAAAGCTGCGGATGCCCACCTGTTCGAGCGCTGCTTGGCCGGCGGCACCGATCCCCCAGATCATGCGCACCGGCTTGTCGCGCAGGAAATCTAGTGTCTCGGCGCGGCCGATCACCGAAAAGCCGCGGGGCTTGTCGAGATCGGAGGCGAGCTTGGCCAGAAACTTGTTATGCGACAGCCCGATGGAGCCGGTGATCCCCAATTCGGTCTGCATGCGTTTGACGAGCCCCGCCATCAGCACGGCAGGCGGCGCGCCATGTAGGCGCGCGGTGCCGGAAAGATCCAAGAAAGCCTCGTCAAGCGAGAGCGGTTCGATCGCGGGCGTGAGATCGGCCATCATGGTGCGGATCCGGGCCGAGACCTGTGCGTAGACATCCATGCGCCCGCGCACCACCACCGCCTCGGGGCAGAGCTTGAGGGCTTGGAACATCGGCATGGCCGAGCGCACACCCTTGATGCGCGCGATATAGCAGGCGGTCGATACCACGCCGCGCCGTCCGCCGCCGATGATCACCGGCTTGTCGCGCAGTTCGGGATTGTCGCGTTTTTCGACCGAGGCATAAAAGGCATCGCAATCCATATGGGCGATGGTGAGATCCCAAAGCTCGGCATGGGTGGTGATGCGCGGGCTGGCACATGCCGGGCAGCGCGGGCGCTGGTCGAAACGGGTCAGACAATCGCGGCACAAGCTGGGCATAGTGCGAAGATAGGCCGATCGCGCAGGCGACGGAAGGTGTCGTGGCGATGTGCATTACGGCTGGCATTACGGGGGCGGAGGCCGCATATCTTGGGCGACGCAGCCCGAAACCTAATGGACGAGTACCAAAATGGACCAATTGATGACTGAGATTCTGGGCGGAAACATCGTCGTTGTGTTGTTTGCGCTGTTCATCATCCTTTGCATTTTCCTTGCGATCCGGATCGTGCCGCAATCCGAACAGCATGTGGTCGAACGCTTTGGTCGTTTGAAATCCGTGCTGGGTCCGGGGATCAATTTCATCGTGCCGTTTCTGGATCGGGTGGCGCATCGCGTCTCGATCCTCGAGCGGCAGCTTCCCACGGCCAGCCAAGATGCGATCACCACCGACAACGTGCTTTTGGTCGTGGAAACCAGCGTGTTCTACCGCGTGCTGCATCCCGAGCGGACGGTTTACCGTATCCGCGATGTGGATGCAGCGATCGCGACAACGGTCGCGGGGATCGTGCGCGCCGAGATCGGCAAGATGGAGCTGGACGAGGTGCAATCGAACCGTGCCAGCCTGATCATGCGGATCAAGGAAGCGGTAGAGGGGGCCGTTGACGATTGGGGGATCGAGGTGACACGGGCCGAAATCCTCGATGTCGGGCTGGATCAAGCCACGCGCGATGCGATGCTGCAACAGCTCAACGCCGAGCGTGAGCGCCGTGCCGCCGTTACGCGGGCCGAGGGGCAGAAGCGGGCCGTGGAATTGAGTGCCGATGCAGATCTATACGCCGCCCGCCAACAGGCCGAGGCGCGCCGCGTCGCGGCCGATGCGGAGGCCTATGCCACCGGCGTCGTGGCCGAGGCGATCGCCAAGGGCGGGCTGGAGGCGGTGCAATACAATATCGCGCTTGAGCAGGTGAAGGCCATCGGTCAGGTCGGCAAGGGGCAAGGCAGCCAGACGATCATCGTGCCCGCGGATGCGGTCGATGCCTTTGGCAAGGCGTTCTCGATGCTGAAAGGGCGTGGCTGATGTGGGCGGCCTGGTGGATCTGGGGCGCGGCGGCGGTCGTGCTGGCCATCGGTGAGGTTTTGCTGCCGAGTTTCGTCTTGTTGGGCTTTGCGCTGGGCGCGGCCGTGGTGGCGGCGCTTTTGCTGTTCGGTGGCCCCTTGTCGGTTTGGTTGGCCGCGTCCTTGCCACTTTTGCTGCTGATTTTCGCGGTGGTGTCGCTGCTGTGCTGGTTGGCGCTCAGGCGGTGGGTCGGGGTCTACCGCGGTCAGGTCAAGCAGTTCGACCACGACATCAACGACAATTAAACAGATGCCAGCTCCGCCAAGATCGCTTGTGCCGCCGCGCGCGGATCGGGTGCTTGCCAGATCGGGCGGCCGATGACGATATGATCGGCACCAGCGGCAATGGCATTTGCAGGGGTCGCGACGCGCTTTTGATCGCCTAGATCGGCACCGCCGGGGCGCACGCCGGGGGTCACGATCAGTCGGCCCTCGGCTTGTGGCAAGGCGCGGATCAGCGCGGCCTCCTGCGGGGAGGCGATGACACCATCGGCGCCCGCCTCGAATGCGCGCGCGGCGCGGGTGGTGACGATCTCGGCGATATCGCCGGGCACGATTAGGTTGGCATCCAGATCAGCGCGGTCGTTTGAAGTGAGAATCGTTACGGCCAAGATCTTGAGCGGCGTGCCCGATGCCCCCTCTTTGGCGGCGCGCACGACCTGCGGGTCGCCATGCACGGTGAGAAAATCGAAATCGAAGCCGGCGATTCCGCGCACGGCTTTTTCGACGGTCGCGCCGATGTCGAAGAATTTCATATCGAGAAAGATGCGCTTGCCCTGCTCGTGCTTGAGCTCATTGGCAAGGCCAAGCCCACCGCCGGTCAGCATGCCCAGCCCGATTTTGTAGAAATCAACCATTGTGCCAAGGCGCTCGGCCACGTTGAGGCCTTCGATTGCGTTGGGAACATCGAGCGCGACGATCAGGCGGTCATCGGACATGCTTGGCACCTTTTGGTTCGGGGGTTGCCCGTTCCTAGGTGGCGTCGGCTGCCATGTCCATATGAACTGCCGTTTGCGCGGGTTGCGCAGCGCACCGCATGGTTCAACTGGGAAGGAAACAGGTCGGGGGACGCCTATACTCGGGCCGACGCCCCCCTTTCGCGATTAGTACACACGCAACCGCGATGAAACTTTTGACACTGTTTTCAACTTTAGTCGCACCGAATGTTGATGTCGAGACCTTGTTGCGTCTTGCAGGTCAAGAATTTGCTTCCCATTTGAAGTTCGAGGCCCAATGGCCGCCATGCCGCGAGACGGGTGGTTGTCGACCGGGCGCTTGGACAAGGAGAGATGATGATGAACTTGGATAAGTTCACCGATCGCGCCCGTGGCTTTTTGCAAGCCGCCCAAACGATCGCCCAACGCGAAGACCACCAGAAACTCGGCCCTGAACATATCCTCAAGGCGTTGATGGATGATGAACAGGGCATGGCCGCGGCGTTGATCAAGCGCGCCGGTGGCGAACCCGCCCGTGTGCGCGAGGTAGTCGATCTGACTTTGTCGCGCATTCCCAAGGTAACGGGCGAGGGGGCGTCGCTGATCTCGGACCGGCAATTGGTCAAGGTGCTGGACGAGGCGGAAAAGCTTTCAAAAAAGGCAGGCGATAGTTTCGTGGCCGTCGAGCGGATGCTGACGGCGCTTGCCATCGTGACCAGCCCCGCGCGTGAGGCGTTGGAGGCCGGTGCGGTGAATGCCCAATCGCTGAATGCCGCGATCAATGATTTGCGCAAAGGGCGCACGGCCGATTCGGCTGGGGCCGAAGATAGCTATGACGCGCTCAAGAAATATGCCCGCGACCTGACCGAGGCCGCGCGCGAGGGCAAAATCGACCCGATTATCGGGCGCGACGAAGAGATTCGGCGCGCGATGCAGGTTCTCAGCCGTCGGACCAAGAACAACCCCGTGCTGATCGGCGAGCCCGGCGTGGGCAAAACCGCCATCGCCGAGGGGCTGGCGCTGCGCATCGTCAATGGCGATGTGCCGGAATCACTCCGCAACAAGACGCTGATGGCACTCGACATGGGTGCCTTGATCGCGGGTGCGAAATATCGCGGGGAATTCGAAGAACGGCTGAAAGCCGTGTTGGGCGAAGTGACCGCCGCCGCCGGTGAGATCATCTTGTTCATCGATGAGATGCACACGCTGGTGGGTGCAGGCAAATCGGATGGTGCGATGGATGCGGCTAATCTGATCAAACCTGCCTTGGCGCGGGGCGAATTGCACTGCGTTGGTGCCACGACGCTCGATGAATATCGCAAATACGTCGAAAAGGACGCGGCGCTGGCCCGCCGGTTCCAACCCCTGATGGTCGAAGAGCCGACCGTCGAAGATACCATTTCGATTCTGCGAGGGATCAAGGAAAAATACGAGCTGCATCACGGCGTACGCATCTCGGATGCGGCGCTGGTCGCGGCGGCCACGCTGTCGCATCGCTACATCACGGACCGCTTCTTGCCCGACAAGGCGATCGACCTGATGGACGAGGCGGCAAGCCGTCTGCGGATGGAGGTCGACAGCAAGCCCGAGGAACTCGACGCGCTGGATCGCCAGATCCTGCAAATGCAGATCGAGGCCGAGGCGCTGAAAAAGGAAGATGACCAAGCCTCGAAGGATCGGCTGGAAAAGCTGGTACGCGAATTGGGCGATCTGCAACAGCAATCCTACGAGATGACCGCCAAATGGCAGGCCGAGCGCGACAAGCTGGATCGCGCGCGCACGCTAAAAGAACAGTTGGATCAAAAACGCGCGGAACTCGATCAAGCCAAGCGCAACGGTGATTTGGCCAAGGCGGGTGAGCTTTCCTACGGCGTTATTCCGCAACTGGAAAAGGAACTGGTCGCCGCCGAGGCCCAAGATCAGGATGTGATGGTCGAAGAGGCCGTCCGCCCCGAACAGATCGCTGCCGTGGTCGAGCGTTGGACCGGTATTCCCATGTCCAAGATGCTGGAAGGCGAGCGTGAGAAACTCCTCAAGATGGAGGAAGAGCTGGGCCGCCGCGTGATCGGTCAGCATTTGGCCGTGGAGGCGGTCAGCCGTGCGGTGCGCCGTGCGCGGGCAGGTCTGCAAGACGAGAATAGGCCGCTGGGGTCGTTCCTGTTTCTTGGGCCGACCGGCGTGGGCAAGACCGAATTGACCAAGGCATTGGCGGCTTACTTGTTCGATGATGATCAGGCGATGGTACGCATCGACATGAGCGAATTCATGGAGAAGCATTCGGTCGCGCGGCTGATCGGCGCGCCGCCGGGCTATGTCGGCTATGACGAGGGCGGCGTGCTGACCGAAGCGGTGCGGCGCAGACCCTATCAGGTGATCTTGTTCGACGAGGTCGAAAAAGCCCATCCCGAGGTGTTCAACGTGCTGTTGCAGGTGCTTGACGACGGGATCTTGACCGATGGTCAGGGTCGGCGCGTGGATTTCAAGCAGACCTTGATCATTCTGACCTCGAACCTTGGAAGCCAAGCACTCAGCCAATTGCCCGAAGGTGCGGATGCGGCCGGGGCCAAGAATGACGTGATGGAGGCTGTGCGCGCGCATTTCCGGCCCGAATTTTTGAACCGGCTTGATGATATGATCATCTTCGACCGGCTCACGCGGGAGGATATGGGCGGGATCGTTGCGATCCAGTTAGGCCTTTTGGACAAGCGGCTGGCGGCGCGAAAAATCGCCCTCGATCTTGATCGGGATGCACGGCAATGGCTGGCCGATGAAGGCTATGATCCCGTCTTTGGGGCGCGCCCGCTCAAGCGCGTGATCCAGCGCAGCTTGCAAGACCAGCTGGCCGAGATGATCCTTGCCGGCGACATCGGCGATGGTGCGACGGTGCATGTGACGGTCGGGCCGGATGGCTTGATGGTCGGTGATCGTGTCGCCCCATCCAAGCGACTCAAGCCCGATGAGGCCGTGTTGCATTGATTGTCATCTGACCAATTGATCGGTCAGCCGATGAAAAAGGCCCCCGCGCATCCCGCGCGGGGGCCTTTCGCATGCGATGGCCGTCGCTTAGCGCGGCAGCAATACCTTATCGATGACATGAATGACGCCGTTGCTGGCGATGATGTCGGCCTGAATGAGGGTGGAATCATTGACGCGCACGCCATGGCGGCCATCGACATGGACATTTTGGCCCTGAACGGTGGCGACGGCGAGGCGCTGGCCGACCAACTGATCGGAGGTCACTGCACCGGGCACGACATGATAGGTGAGGATCGACACAAGCTGGTCGCGATTCTCGGGGCGCAGAAGTGTCTCAACCGTGCCGGCGGGCAGGGCCGCAAAGGCGGCGTCGGTCGGTGCGAATACCGTGAAGGGACCATCGCTCTTGAGTGTGTCGACAAGCCCTGCGGCTTGAACGGCGGCCACGAGTGTCGTGAACTGACCCGCGGATGCGGCGATGTCGACGATGTCTGGCTCGTTCGCGGTCATTATCGGCGTACAGCCTGCGATCAGGGCGGTCAGCCCGGCGGCGCCAGCAAGTTTGAAAATAAAACGACGGTTCATGTCATCTCCTCCTTATTGAAAAACAGACAGGGTTGTAGGTGCCCGCCCGATTACTGGTTACAGCTACATTTGTGATTGCCGGGGGCAGCGCCGCCGCCCCCCGCCGTGTTGCGATCACATCGCGGGCATGATCACCTTGTCGATGACATGGATCACGCCGTTGCTGGCTGTGATATCGGCCGAGACGACATTTGCGTCGTTGACCATCACACCGTTGTCGAGGTCGATGGTGATCTCGCCGCCCTGAACGGTTGCGGCCTTCATGTCGTCGGTCAGATCCGTCGACATCACTGCGCCGGGGACGACGTGATAGGTCAGGATGGCGATCAGCTGATCGCGGTTCTCGGGCAGAAGCAGGCTTTCGACGGTGCCGGCGGGCAGGGCGGCGAATGCCTCATCGGTGGGGGCGAACACGGTGAAGGGACCTTCGCCCGACAGTGTTTCGACCAGACCCGCCGCTTCGACGGCTGCGACCAGCGTGGTGAAGCTACCGGCCTCGATCGCGGTCTCGACGATGGTTTTGCCGCCATGTGCGCCGGCGAACGCCTGGCTTGCCAGAATGGTGGTGGCCGCGAGGGCAATAAGTGTCTTGCGCATCACATACTCTCCTGTGTGATTGAACGGGCAGGGGGACTGGACCCTCCCGTCACTCCGAGAGGTGGCGGATATGGCAGTCCTTTCAAGTGAAGCGGTTTTTTGCTCAACCGCTTGACAGAGCGGCGCGCGCGCCTAAGCCCAGTGACGTGACGGATGCTAATCAATTCGGCGTGAGATCTTTTGAGATTGCGTGACCGAAACGACCCAAATGTTTCAGTCTTTCACGCCAGAAAACAGTTTCGTGACCTGCTCTCGTGATGCTTGGTTTTGGGCGCATATCATGGGCAAGTTAAAGCGAACGCAAAAAGGGAGGCTTGTATGGCCCGCCGCTACACCTCGGATCTCGGCTGGGCTGATGTCACGCCCAAACAGCTTTTCTTGAACCGGCGTCAGCTGATTGCCGGATCGGGGGCGATGATCGGTGCGGGCTTGGCCGGATCGGTTGCGCAGGCGCAGGGCGATCTTGAACCCAATAGCTGGGAAGATATCACCACCTATAACAACTTCTACGAATTCGGCACCCGCAAGGAAGACCCCGCGCGCTTTGCTCATATGATGACGACGCAACCATGGTCGATCGTGATCGACGGGATGGTCGATAACCCAGGCACCTATAGCTTTGAGCAAATCGTCGAGGGGATGACCATCGAAGAGCGCATCTACCGCTTCCGCTGTGTCGAGGCCTGGTCGATGGTCATTCCTTGGAACGGATTCGAGTTGGCCGATCTCTTGGCACGTGTCGGTGTGCAAGAGGGTGCGCGCTACGTCGCCTTCGAGACCGCCTTCCGCCCCGACGAGATGCCCGGTGTCCGGCTTCCGGTTTTGGATTGGCCGTATCGCGAGGGTTTGCGCCTCGATGAGGCGATGCACCCGCTGACCATCATGGCGACCGGAGTCTATGGCGAAACCATGCCCAACCAGAACGGCGCACCGATTAGATTGGTGGTGCCATGGAAGTATGGTTTCAAATCGATCAAATCGATCGTGCGGATCACGCTGACCGATACGGAGCCCTTTGCCAGCTGGAATGCCGCCCAGCCTGATGAGTATGGCTTCTATAGTAATGTGAACCCGAACGTGGATCACCCCCGCTGGAGCCAAGCGACGGAACGCCAGATCGGCGGTGGGCTATTTGCCGGGCGCATCCCGACCCTGATGTTCAATGGTTACGAGCAAGAGGTCGCGTCGCTTTATGAAGGCATGGACCTTTCGGTTTCGTTCTAAGGTGATGGCGAACCCCATCGGCGCGACGCTCATTCAGCGCAGCAATACAGTGCTGCGCCGGGTTCCGGCATGGCTCCTCTATATAATAGGGGCGGGCTGGGCCGTTTGGCTGTTCTGGCTGGCCGCGACGGGTGGTCTTGGGGTCGAGCCGATCGAGGCGCTGGAACACCGTTATGGCAAGCTTGCGCTTCAGTTGATCGTGATCGGTTTGGCCATCACGCCATTGCGGCGGTGGAGCGGTCTGAACCTTATGCCGTTTCGCCGTGCCGTTGGGGTGACGGCCTTCTTCTATGTCATGGCGCATCTGCTGGTCTGGGCGGTGTTGGATGTGCAGACGCTTTCGGCGATCTGGGCCGATATCGTGAAGCGACCCTATGTGACGATCGGCATGGCGGGGTTTGTCTTGCTGCTGCCGCTGGCGATCACATCCAATGATCTGGCGGTTCGGCAGCTGGGCGCCGCACGGTGGCGGTTGATTCACAAGCTTGCCTATCCGGCGGCGATTCTGGGCGCTCTGCATTACATATGGCTGTCCAAGGGCCTGCAGATCGAACCCTTGGCCTACTTCTTGGCCATCATCGGGCTCTTGGGGCTGCGGATTCGCGCCCGTCGTCCGCGAGTCGTGTCGCAATAGGCGGCGACTCGGTGCAACCTCATCAAGATATTGAGGGTATTCGCTGATTTGGCACAAGTCAGCCGTTTTTCGGCCAGGCGAGTCGCCGCGAAATCTTGGGTTCCCGGCAAGAAATGGCCGGTCCCCCAAGAAAATTGAAACCTTAAATGCTTGTTTTATTGAGGAAATATCAGCCTAGTGCAAAAAATGTCATCTTTCCGTAAAAAAGACCTTGCGGCCCCCCGGCCCCATCCGTAAACACCCCTTCACCGGCGGCGCTGAGGTGCCAACGGGAAGCCAAACGAGGCGGCGCTGAGAGGCAAAGCTGCGGGCGGCAAA
>JAQCLA010000067.1 GCA_027592105.1 Pseudomonadota bacterium
GGGGTCAGCCCATGGGCGGGCGAAGTGGGGATCAATTCAGCCACGCGCGCGCCCTCCATCCGGGTCGAAAAAGACGGGATCGACCACCGTGACCGCCGTGCGTAGCCCGCGCAGATGATCGACCATCACGATCTCTTGGCCCACGCGTTCGGGGCCGTGGCGCAAAAAGCCCAAGCCGATCATATGGCCCAGCGTCGGCGAATAGGCGACCGAGGTGACATAGCCTTGGTCATGCACACGGGTTTGCGGATCACCGACGGAAAACAGCCGCGCACCGGCACTCAGCACCCCGTCGCCCGCTACGGGCTTAAGGCCCACCAACCGCTCGCGGTCAGCCTCCAACAGGCCGGGGCGTTGGGCGGCGGCTTTGCCGATGAAATCCTTTTTGGCCGACAGCATCTTTTGCATGCCGATATCATAGGCCGTCACCCGGCCATGGATCTCGGCATGGGTGATAAAGCCCTTCTCGATGCGCAAGACATTGAGCGCCTCCATCCCATAGGCACCGCCCCCCATGGTCTCGGCACGCGCCACCAAATCGCGGTAGAGCGCCGCGCCATAACGGGCGGGCACCGCGATTTCATAGGCTTGCTCGCCCGAGAAAGAGATGCGGAAAAGCCGCCCCGCAACCCCATGCACCCCCACCACGCCGCAGGCCATGAAGGGAAAGCTGGCATCATCGATGGGCTGATCGAGAACGCTGTTCAAAAGATCGCGCGCCAGCGGGCCAGCGACGGAAAACTGCGCCCATCCTTCGGTGGCCGAGATGAGCCGCACATCGAAATCCGGACGCAGCCCTTGGGCCACCAATTCCAGATGCGCCATCACTTGGCCTGCGGCGGCGGTTGTCGTGGTCATCACATAGTGATTTTCACCCAGCCGCGCCGTGGTGCCATCATCCATCACATGCCCATCTTCGCGCAGCATCAAGCCATAGCGCACGCGCCCCACGGGCAGGGTCGAGAAGGTGTTGGTATAGACGAAATCAAGAAACGCCCCCGCATCGGGGCCTTGGATGTCGATCTTGCCCAAGGTCGAGACCTCGACCACGCCCACGGCATTGCGCACCATCCCCACTTCGCGATCGCAAGATTGCCGCCATGTCGTCTCGCTGGCGATGGGCACATAGCTGGGGCGATACCACAGCCCCGCCTCGATCATCGGCACGCCGCGCGCGGTCAGCGCCGCGTGGCTGGTCATATGCCGTTCGGGCGCAAAACCATGCCCCTGCGCGAATGCCCCCATCGCGCCAAGCGTCACCGGCGCAAAGGGTGGGCGATAGGTGGTTGTGCCTGTCTCGGCAATGCCGCGCCCGGTGGTGTCGGCCAGATATGCAAGGGCCGCGATGTTGGAGTTTTTGCCTTGATCGGGGGCCATGCCTTGGGTCGTGTAGCGCTTCATATGCTCGACCGAGCGGAAGCCTTCGGCGGCGGCTTGCGTGATATCCTTGGTGGTGACGTCATTGGCGAAATCGAGCCATGCGCGCCCCTTGCCCGGCACATGCCAGAGCGTTTGGCACTGGCCCGCCTGATCATCGGCCACAGGCGGCTTTAGCCCGCGTGGCGCGGCAAGCCCAAGCGCTTTGAGCGCGTCCTTGGCGGCATTCATCCCTTCACGCAGGCAAGCATCGGTCGACATCGCGCCGTTGCAAGACCCCGCCGCCGTCATGCCCGGCACTGCCCCCGGCGCGGGCAGGAAGAATTGGCGCGCATCATCCCAGACTGGGCGCGCGCCCAAGTGACAGCTCAGATGCACCGCCGGGTTCCATCCGCCCGAGACGGCCAAGCAATCGGTGATCAGCGTGTCGGTGCGGCTTCCCTTGCGATAGGTGATCTCGCGCAGACCTTGCCGCCCCTTGCTGCCGATGATCTGCGCGCCCGCGATCAGGCGGTAATCGCCCTGCGCCTGCGCATCCGCGCGGCTGTCGATGACGGCCGCCACCTTCACACCGGCGCTTTGCAACTCAAGCGCCGTGCGGTGCGCGTCGTCATTGGTGGCGAAAATGGTGACATTGCGCCCCGCTGCCACGCCGTAGCGGTTGAGATATGTGCGCACCGCCCCCGCCAGCATGATGCCGGGGCGGTCATTCATCGGAAACGCGATGGGCCGCTCATGCGCGCCTGCGGCCAGAACCGCCTGTTTCGCGCGGATCCGCCAGAAACACTCGGGCGGCAGATCGGGCTTGCTGGGCAAATGGCGGGCCACGCGCTCCAACGCGCCATAGCTGCCATCATCATAGGCCCCTGTCACCGTGGTGCGCGTCATGATGCGCACCCGTCCCGTGGCGCTGAGCGCCTTGTGCATATCGGCGATCCACAGCGATGTCTCCACACCGTCGATCGCTTGGCTGTCCGACAACAGCCGCCCGCCCAGATGGGTGCCTTCCTCGGCCAAGATGACATCGGCCCCACCCTTGGCGGCTGTCAGCGCGGCCATCAACCCGGCAGGGCCGCCGCCGATCACCAAGACATCGCAAAAGGCAAAGGCTTTTTCATTGTGCTCGGGGCTGGCATTGCGCGTGATCCGCCCAAGCCCTGCGGCGCGGCGGATGATCGGCTCGTAGAGCTTTTCCCAGAATGCGCGCGGCCACATGAAGGTCTTGTAGTAAAAGCCCGCACCCAAGAACGGCCAGAACAGATCATTGATTGCCATCAGGTCGCGATCAAGCGGGCCGATATGGTTCTGGCTTTGCGCCACCAGCCCGTCGAAGATCTCCTGCACCGTGGCGCGGGTGTTGGGCATCATCGCATCGCCCGTGCCGATCTGCATCAGCGCGTTTGGCTCTTCCGAACCGGCGGTCATCACGCCACGCGGGCGGTGGTATTTGAACGAGCGCCCCATCAGCTTGACGCCCTTGGCCATCAGCGCCGAGGCGATGGTATCGCCCGCATAGCCCGTCACCTGCCGCCCGTTGAAGCTGAAGCCGATAGGCTTGCTTCGGTCGATCAGCCCCCGCCCCTCAACCCGCATGACGCGCCTCCGATGCCAAGACCGCGCCGCTGACCGCATGGGTCGCGGTATTGCGCATCACCACCAGCCACGCACCGCAGCCACCGCCATGATACCACAGCTCGCGTGTCGGCCCGGCGGGGTTGTCGCGCAGATGCAGATAGGCGTGCCAATCGCCCGCAGGTGCATCAGCGGCGGGGCGATCCAGCGTCACGGCATCACCCTTGCAGGTGAATTCGCGACTGTCACGCAGACCGCAGAGAGGGCAGGGGATTTGCATCGCGTCTTGGACCTTTAATGCAGGTTGTGCTGGCTGCCGGTGCCTTCTTCATCCATCAGGCCGTGGCCCGTGGCGAAGCGGTCGAGCCGGTAGCGTTCGGCGGCAGGATGGGGGCGGTCGGTGGCCATCAGATGGGCAAAGCAATGGCCCGATCCCGGCACCGCCTTGAACCCGCCATAGCACCAACCACAATTGAGATAGAGCCCTTCGATATCGGTGCGGTCGATGATGGGCGAGCCATCGGGCGACATATCCATGATGCCCCCCCAACTACGCAGCGTGCGCGCCTTGCCGATCATCGGCATCAAGGACATGCCAGCCTCGGCCACATGCTCGGCCATGGGCAGGTTGCCGCGCGCCGCGTAAGAGGCGTAGAAATCCAGATCACCGCCGAACACCAGCCCGCCCTTGTCGGATTGGCTGATGTAGAAATGCCCCATGCCATAGCTGATCACATGATCGATCACGGGCTTCAGCCCCTCGGTGACAAAGGCTTGCAGCACATGGCTCTCGATCGGAAGGCGCATCCCCGCCATCGCCGCCACTTGGGAGGAGCGGCCCGCCACGACGATGCCTACCTTCTTGGCCCGGATCGCCCCGCGCGAGGTTTGTAGGCCGGTTACGCGCCCACCCACGATGTCGATCCCCGTCACCTCGCACTGCTGGATGAGATCAACGCCGCGCCTGTCGGCCCCGCGCGCATAGCCCCATGCCACAGCATCATGGCGCGCTGTGCCGCCGCGCGGATGGTAAAGCCCGCCATAGATCGGAAAGCGGGTCTGCTCATAATCGAGATAGGGCAGCAGCTTGCGGCAGCCCTCGCGGTCCAAAAGGATCGCATCATCGCCTTGGTTGATCATCATATTGCCGCGCCGCACGAAAGCGTCGCGCTGGCCGTCGGAATGGAACAGGTTGATCAGCCCGCGCTGCGAATGCATCACGTTGTAGTTCAGATCCGCCTCAAGCCCTTCCCACAGCTTGAGCGAATGGGAATAGAACTGCGAATTGCCCTCAAGCTGGTAATTGGCCCGCACGATGGTGGTGTTGCGCCCCACATTGCCGCCACCCAGATAGCCCTTTTCAAGCACGGCGATGTTGGTCAGCCCGTGTTCGCGGGCAAGGTAATAGGCGGTTGAAAGCCCATGACCGCCGCCGCCGATGATCACGATATCATATTCATCCTTGGGCGCGGGATCGCGCCAAGCGGGCCGCCAGCCGCGATTGCCGGTCAACCCTTGTGCAAGCACCTGCAAGCCTGAATAGCGCATGGTTTTCCCCGTTCCCTCGGGGGCACTATCTGTTGTTGGGGGCCGAAAGAAAAGCCTGCCTGCGACACGGCAGATCACGGGCGCGACCGCTTAGCCCTCATTGGTAATGCCCGGCATGCTGGGGGCCGTGGTGATGGTTTCGTCAAAGGGCACCCGCCCGGTGCGCGGCCGGGTAAAGGTGAAATTACGAAAGGTCAGCGCATCGATGCCCATGTCGAAGGCTGTCGTGTAGGGGATGAAGGATTCCACCAAAACCAGCCGTTCGGAATCTGACATATCGGGCAAAAGGCCAACGAAATCAGCAAGGTTCGCGGTGAACAGACGCGCCTCGCCATTGGTCGCAAAAGACCATTCGACACTCATCGAATCCGTGGCCGCATCATAGGCGATCTGGGTCATGCGCATCCGCACATCGCCGTTGTTGCGGACCATCGTCTCGAAGATATTGGCAAAGCCTGCCATGTCGAAGGCGGTCACGGTTTGGTTCTGCCGCGAAATCACATCGGCCACTGCATAGGTCGCCTTGACCGAACTGCTGTAGGTGCGAAACGCATCGAAAAACACGAAGCTGCCCACATAGACCCAAATCAAGACAGGTGTGATGATCACGGCCTCGAGGACCGAGGCGCCGCGCTCGTCTGATCGGAATTGGCGAAGTAATCTGGCAAGCATCCTGTTCACCCCTCAATCCGGCTCGTTGACATAGACCGAGGCCGCGACCATGTGCAGGCCGCCGGAATCGTCGCGCGCAAGGTTCAGGCCGAACCCCGAGAAAGGCAAAATCCGGTCGATCACCGCGCAAGCCCGTATCATCACCAATTGATTGCCCGCGCCTTGATCGAAGACGCTGAACGGCACATGGCTGGGGTCGTCGCGTCGCACGCAAACCGCCCCATTGCCCGGCATCGCATAGGTCATGCGATCGATGACCGTCAGCTCGACAACCATGACAGAGTCGCAATTGCGAATGGCGCGCGTGTTGTCGCAAATAGCGGTCTTGATGTCATCGGCATTGGGCGGACGGCTTTGGCCCGTCACCGGGTCAACGATCTCGCGTGAAAGCCGCAAAAGCCTGGCCGCCTCTTCCAAGGAACGTTCCATCAAGACCTGACGCGACAAGATCACGCCGGTTTCGAACACGGCGACGAAGAGCGTCAGAATGACGGGGAACATGATCAGGAATTCGATCGTCGATGTCGCCCGTTCGTCCCGGATGAAATGGCGCAGGATTGCAATGAATTCAGGCATCTCTCATCCCACTCACTGCACCAGGCGCAATTGATTGATCGTGCGCGCGATCGAGGTGAAGGCATCCGAGATATCGGCGCTTTGCACCTCGTAGTAATGGGCATCCGTCGTGGCGCAGTGGCGCATCACGGCCTGCCCGCGCGCGGGCGCCTGAAAGGCGATCGAGAACACGATGATGTCGTTCGTGCGCGCCACATTGCAGATTTCGCGCAAGCGCCGATCCGCCTCATCGTCCCAGACATATTCGTCGACGATATCCCAGAAATCGTATTGCGCGCCCATCGCTTCTACGGCGCTACGCCGCCAAGAATTGCTGCCCGCCCATGCATCCGAGTTGAACAGGTCTTCGCGCACTTCAGCTGCGGGGATATGGTTCCATAAATCGGCATAATCCAACTGGATGGCATTGTTGTTGCCGCCCCCATCGGGGAAGGAGCGCCACAGTTTGGCATCTTCTTGCCAGTACATGTTCCACTGGCTGTAGAAGACCGAGAAATCCCCATCATCGGGATCGCGCCAAAAGGGGCTGGGGCCGCTGCGGAAAGATGCGTTCACATCGTATTGAGCGGTATTCTCGCCATCGGTCATCATGACGACGACCTTGATCGTATTGGGATCGGCATAGGCGGCCGGGCGATCGGTGAAATCGTTGTGTACCGTCCCGTTTGACGTCAGCCCGTTCAAGGCCGGGCGCGCCAAGGGATCGAGCAGGGCGACCGCCCAGCGCATACCTGCGTCGATCGCGGTCGAGCCCTGGGGTGTCAAGCTGTTGATCAGCTGGTGCATATCCGCTTCGCTATTGGACCACGGGATGATGGCCCCCGTATCGTCGCGCGGGCAACGTGGGCGCACGATGGGGTCCGACCAAGTCGTGGATTCGATGTCGAAATGCGCCATGCGCTGGATCGGCACCGCCGGATTCAAGCCCGATACGGTGAAATCATTCCATTCGAAACGTGAACAGCGCGAGTAGTTATGCTCACCCGTCAGCGCATAGACCGAGCTGAGCGTTGTGCCGACATTGACATGGCCATTATACGGGATGACCGAGATCGACACGAATTGCTGGCCTGTTGGGTTTGTGTTCGCCGCCAGCATCGACGTCACGAAATCACGCGCCGCTGGCTGAAGGTTGGTCATCCGCGTGCCTTCCATCGAACCCGAGATATCCAAAACCAGCGAGACCTCGATATTAGGGATGCGTTCCTCGGCGGCACCCGCGGCCGGCGAGCTGAGCACACGCTGGCCGAACAGGCGCATGAACATGGTGTTCATCTCCATCTCGGCCGAGGCCGTCACGCGGCGGGCGTTGATGCCTTCGTCCACGGTGACCCGCAAACGATAGTTCCCCAGCCCCGCGGTTTCGAAATAGTTCTGCACCACTTCTTGGGCGGGCTTTTCTTGGTCCAGCGCGGCGGCGGCCAGAACCGCGCGATCCAATGTATATTGAAGCTGCGTGCGCTGCGCCTCGTAGCGCATCAAGTCGATGGCGATGCCACCCACGCCGATCATCAACACGAAGACGACCGTTGCGAAAACGGTAATGGTGCCGTCCTCGCGCTGGACGAACCCTTTGGGCATACCACCCAAGATCCGCGCGGCGGCTTGATGAACGAGGCGTTCTGCTTCGTAGGGGCGCATGGGCTTCACTCCTGACAACTCATGGCCCATGCGTCAGGCGCATTGAGCCGAGTGTTCAGATGTCCGCCAAGCAGGGCAAAAATATGACCCAATCGCGCCGATCTGTGGAAATTCCGTTCGCAAAACGATTACAATCGCTTGCGAAGCTACCGCGATGCGACCGCAAGGGTTGAGTTGCGCTGCCGCCTATGGCTTGGTGCCCGCAGCGCCGCCCTGCTCGTCTTTAGGTGCCGCGCATTGGGAGGTATTGTGATGCAGATGAATGCAGGCGAGCCGAGTTTTCGCCAATCGGTCGATCTGATGTTCAACCGCGCCGCCGCGCTGATGGACCTCCCACCGGGGCTGTCCGAAAAGATCCGGGTCTGCAACGCGACCTATATCGTGCGCTTCGGCGTGCGGCTGCGGGGCGAGATCCGCACTTTCACCGGTTACCGCTCTGTCCATTCCGAACATATGGAACCCGTCAAGGGCGGCATCCGCTACGCGCTGGCCGTCAACCAAGACGAGGTGGAGGCGCTGGCCGCGCTGATGACCTATAAATGCGCGCTGGTCGAGGCGCCCTTCGGCGGTTCCAAGGGCGGGCTGTGCATCGATCCGCGCGAATACGACGAAGATGAGCTGGAAAAAATCACCCGCCGCTTTGCCTATGAGCTGATCAAGCGCGACCTGATCAACCCCGCCCAGAACGTGCCAGCCCCCGATATGGGCACCGGCCCGCGCGAGATGGCGATCATCGCCGATCAATATGCGCGGATGCATACCACCGATATCAATGCGCGCGCCTGTGTCACCGGCAAACCCATTCACGCAGGCGGCATCCAAGGCCGGGTCGAGGCGACGGGCCGCGGCGTGCAATACGCCCTGCACGAATTTTTCCGTTATCCCGAAGATGTCGCCAAGGCGGGCCTATCCGGCACGCTCGACGGCAAGCGCGTGATCGTGCAGGGCCTGGGCAATGTGGGCTATCACGCGGCGCTGTTCCTCTCGGCCGAGGATGGCTGCAAGATCACCCATGTGATCGAGCATGATGGCGCGGTGGTGAACGAAGAGGGCCTTGATGTCGCGGCTTTGCGCGATTGGATCATGGCCCACGGCGGGGTCACGGATTGCCCGCTTGGTCAATATCACAAGGATGGCGCGCGGCTGTTGGAGGCGGATTGCGATATCTTGATCCCCGCCGCGATGGAGGGGGTGATCAACCTCCACAATGCCGCCGCGATCAAGGCACCCTTGATCATCGAGGCGGCCAATGGCCCGGTGACTGCGGGTGCAGACGAGATCCTGCGCAATAAGGGCACCGTAATCATTCCCGATCTTTACGCCAATGCAGGCGGTGTCACGGTCAGCTATTTCGAATGGGTCAAGAACCTGTCCCATATCCGTTTTGGCCGGATGCAGCGCCGCCAAGAGGAATCGCGCCACCAGCTTTTGGTCGATGAGCTTGAGCGCATCAGCCGCGACAGCTCGATCAACTGGACGCTCTCGCCGGGCTTCAAAGAGAAGTACCTGCGCGGCGCGGGCGAGTTGGAGCTGGTCCGCTCAGGCCTCGACGACACGATGCGCGCGGCCTACCAATCCATGCGCGAGGTCTGGTGGCAGCATGATGGGGTTCAAGACCTGCGCACCGCCGGTTTCCTCGTGTCCATTGGCCGCGTCGCCGAGGCGTATCAGGCCAAGGGGATCTAGACCTCAGCTTGGCCGCTTGGGCATCTCGCCGTTCATCTCGGCCACGATGATCTTGATCAGATCGGCCACGGGTTTGGCTTGGCTGGGGGCCGTGGCCCCGCCGACCGCGACACGCCGCTTGGATCGCCACCATAGCGCCGGCGCATAGACACGCCCGCGTGTGGTGGGGGCCTTGAGCCGCACCAAGAACCCACCTGCGGGCTTGAAGGCAAAGATCGAGCGGTCGACGCTTTCCACCTCGTCCAGCATGAAAAGCACGCGCCCGTCCACTTCGCGTAACGCGCTGCGAGTCAATTCCAGCGCGACCGCTGTCGCCCCCCAGACCCGCCACGACAGATACAGCGACCCAAGCCCAAGGATCACCAGAAAGGCCAGCCAGCCAATATCCGCAGGCGGTGTCGCAGCAGCGATGTAAATCAGCATGAAGCCCAACAAGCCCACGACACCGGTCGTGAACACGCGCCGCACCGGATGCGGGTCGATGGTGGCCAGCACCTCGTTGGGATCGGGGTCTTTGCGTTTGGGCATCATCTCTCGCCTCTTGCTTGATCGCCCCATACCCGGTCGCGCGGTGTTTGGCGAGACTTGCGCATCACCGCACAGTCACAGTGTGTGCAGCCCCCTTTGCCGCGCGGCCAGCGCCCGCTACATCACAGCCCAAGATACAAAGGAGTGCCACGGCCATGTCGATCCGCCCCATTCTGGAAACCCGCCGCGCCCAACCCACGATGGAGGGGGCAGGCGTGCATTTGCACCGTGCCTTCGGGTTCCAAGACCCGACCGAGTTGGACCCGTTTTTGCTGTTCGACGATTTCCGCAATGACGACCCGATGTTTTATCGCGACGGCTTTCCATGGCATCCCCATCGCGGGATCGAGACCATCACCTATGTGCTGGCGGGCACGGTCGAGCATGCCGATAGCCTTGGCAATCGCGGCCGCCTTGGGCCGGGATCGGTGCAATGGATGACGGCGGGCTCGGGCATTTTGCATCAGGAAATGCCCTTGGGCAACGCGCGCGGCCAGATGCATGGCTTCCAGCTTTGGGGCAATCTGCCCGGCAGCCAGAAAATGACCGCGCCGCGCTACCAAGATATCCAAGGTGCCGAAATCCCCGAGGTGACCGATGATGACGGCACCCATGTGCGGGTTATTACGGGTGAGTTCTGGGGCAAGCGCGGCCCCGTGGACGGCATCGCCGCCGATCCGCAATATCTCGATATCTCGATGCCTGCGGGTGTGAAGAAGACCTTTCGGATCGACACCTACCGCCGCGCTTTCGCCTATATCTTCGAGGGGCAGGCCGCCTTTGCCGATGCCTCCCGCCCGCAAGGTGTGCTGCTCGAAAAAGAGGTGATGGGCCAAGAGTTGAATATCCGCGATATGTCGGGCGACCGCACCTTGGTGCGGTTTGGCACAGGTGACGAGGTGACAGTGCAAGCTGGCCCCAATGGTGTCCGCTTCCTGCTGATCTCGGGCGCACCAATCGAGGAGCCCGTCGCATGGCACGGCCCCATCGTGATGAACACGCAAGAAGAGCTGCAGCAAGCGATGCGCGATCTGCGCAACGGCACCTTCATCAAGCCCGCGCATT
>JAQCLA010000068.1 GCA_027592105.1 Pseudomonadota bacterium
GCGGGCGTGCTCGACGCCCGAACAGAAGGCCAGCCAAGATTTCCGCTCGCGTCCGTGCTCGATGATTTCGGTGACGGCAGCCCGCGTAATGGCCTCCTGATCGACGGCAGCCGCAAGATCACGCTGAATGAAATCGCCGGCGCGGGTACCGACCTTCGAGACATCCAGCCGCGTGGCGGGCTGTTTCGAGACCAACGGGCTGAGATAGCCGGCGTCGATAAGATCCCGCACCGGGGCCTCATAGGCGATATCCGTGAAGAGCGCGTTCTTGCCCTCATGCAACATGCCGCTGTCGACCCGGAAAGGCGTGGCGGTCAGCCCGATCACCTTCAGCGCAGGGTTGATCCGGGCCAGCCCATCCAGAAACCGGCGATACATGGTGCTGGTGTCGCCGGGAATGAGATGCGCCTCGTCGATCAGCACGAGATCCGTGTGGCCGATCTCAGCCGCACGGCCGTGGATCGACTGGATGCCTGCGAAGAGAATGCGAGCCTGTGCCTCGCGCTTGCCCAAGCCCGCCGAATAGATGCCGGCCGGAGCCTCCGGCCAGAGGCCGATCATCTCGGCATAGTTCTGGGCGATCAGCTCGCGGACATGGGTCACGATTAGGATGCGCTGGTCGGGCCATGCCTTCAGCACGCCCTCAATGAAGGCGGCCATGACGAGGGACTTGCCCCCAGCGGTCGGGATTACAACACAGCAATTCCCGGATTTCTCGGCATAGTAATCGTAGATCGCGGTGATCGCGGCCTGTTGATAGGGGCGCAGGGTCAGCATGGCGCGGCCTCCGTTGTGCGGGCGTCGTTTGCCCAGGTCGTGCCATCGGCCATGCGGTAGGTGACGACATCGTGGCCCGCGTCGATGACCTCGCCCGGAACGAGATCGGGGATGAAGAGATGGCGGATGCAGGCTGCGCGCTGTTCGAGCGCTGTCAGCATCCGGTCGTGACGGGCGCAGTGCCAGCCGCCCTCAATCGGGGTTGAGTGCAGACATGACCGGCAGGTCACGGCCGCCCCACCGCCGTCATGACAGGCGGCATGGTGGTCGCAGAACCGGCATTCGAACCAGGCCGGGTCCTCGCTGATCCGCGCGGGCGGATGCTGGGCGAAGATGATGCGCCCGGCCTTGTCCAGCAGACGCTCGGCCATGGCGCCGTCGGCCTCGATGCGCTCGATATGCAGCGCGTCGGTGTCCTTGCAGACCGCTACATACAGTGCGCGGGTGATCCCCGTCAGGTGCATGTAGATCTGCATCTGCGCGGCATGCTGGGGCTTGGCCTGCACCACGCCTTTGGCGGTCAGCTCGCTGAAGCTCTTGACCCCATGAGTCTTGAACTCCAGCACATGCCAGGTTTTCGGGGCCTCAAGGATGCCGATGGCCACACCGTCAAGCGAGCCGCCGAAATGGCCGCCATGGGCCTCGACCCGGAACTGGCGGCCGGTTTCGGGATCAACCTCAAGCACCGTTGCACCGGTAGCGCGGAGATTGCGCACGAGGCGGTCCTCTTCCAGCTGGCCGGTCTCGAAGAGGCGCAGCAGGCGGCCGGAATGGCGCGCAGGCGTGACCCAGCGGAAATCATACCAGAGTGCGCGGGCGCAGGATTTGCCGATGATCGAGGCGCCGAGGTGGTCCCGGAAACCATCGCCCCGGCGGGCCTCATAATCAGCATAGATTGCCGTCAGCGTCGGCGTGGGGGCTTCGGGAAGCTCGGCCATCACAGACCCTCCCGTTCACTGCGGGCCTGTGCCTCGGCCAGAATGCCGCTCCAGGTCTCCGGGTCATGGCGCTCACGCAAAACCCCGATCAGCGCGTCCTTCAGCTTTTCGCGGCGGCGACGCCCGTTGCCTTGGGCGAGAAGTTCTGCCCGCTCGCGGCTCAGATGCCGAAGCGCTGTGCGGGCCCGGTGGAACCAATCCGGATCGATGGGTTTTTGACCCCGCTGCCGGGCCAGATCGGCTGTCGCGATCTGGGTGCGTATCTTGGCAATGGCGTCGTCGAGTTCGATCAACCGGCGCTGATCATCAGGCAAGCCGGGGCTGATCACGGCCACGGGGGCCGCGTTCTTCAGGTCAGGCATGGGAGTGTCCTCAGATGGGGTTGTGCGCTGCCCCGTCAGTCAGGGCGCAGGGCAGCGCGAAGGCTCAGCCTTTCTTGTTCCAGGGCGCGGAGGCCATTTTCGGCGGCACCGAAGAACCGGTCGGGTCAGAGGCAGGCTTCGCCGTGCGGGTAGCCGGGGCTGCGCCCTTTTCGGGGGGCAGGTAAGCAATTGCGTTGCTCTCGCCGTAGCCATTCTTTGGCGGCTTGATCTTTACCTGGATCGTCATCGGGATCAGGTGCAGTTCTTCGCTGTCGCTGACATGCATCCGACCCGTGGCGTGGCAGATGGCTGAAAGCGTGCGCTGCGCGATTTCCACCGTGGTCGGGTTCGGGTTCACGAGGTTCAGCTGGTCGAAGATCTTCCGGCCTTTCTGCTCACCCTCGAGAATATCGATCATCAGCCACAGAAACTGGCCCATGCCGTTCTTGGTGACGCGCATCTCGCTCTCGACGATCTGGGCGCGGTATTTGCCTGCGGGCAGCAGCTCATAGGCGGTGGTGGGTTCGACGCTGGTCGCGTCAAAAGAGGTGTCGAAACGTGCCATGGTCATATCCTTTCAAGGCAATCATTCAGGTTGGGGCATGGCTGCGAGGAACTCCGACCACTCGAGCGGCAGGGTGTCCGGCAGGCCGTAACGGTTCTTGGCGAGGAAGGCGGGGCGCTCTTCGGTGTGCATGACACGCGCACCGGACCCGAGCGCCCGGGTCACCTTCTTGTTGAAGCCGACATCGGATTTCGCAACCGAGATCTGATAGTTGGCGAAAAGCACCACATCTGAGTGCTCCTGCAACAGCGCCGAGGCGCGGGTCTGCAGCTTGATCACATAGCGGTCGTAGGGCTCGTGCTCGGGGCTGTCGAAACGCTTGATGTCGGTGTGGGCGATCTGGATGACCACCATGCCCTTCTGGTCCCGAAGCGCATTCAGCTTGTCGAGATATTCCCGCCAGACATTCAGCGCTTCGGCATAGCCTTTCCCAAAGCCCGGTGCCTCGATCGAGACCCAGTTGTTGCGCTTGCAGGTCTCGGCCCAGATCAGCGGCTCAAGCCAATCGATGCTGTCGATCACCACGGTGCCAAAATCGTGGTCCTCGTTCAGCAGCGCATCCAGCGCCTCGACAACCTCGGCATAGCTGGTCGCGAGCGGGAAGTGCGGCACTTGAAGCTTGCCCAGGCCATCCTCGGTCATGATGAACACAGGCCGATCCGCAGCGGCCGCGAAGGTGGATTTGCCGACCCCGGCCACGCCGTGGATCAGAATGCGCGGTGGCGTCAGCGCCGAGGTCGTGCGCAGGGATGCGAGGGAAATCGCCATCAGAACTCTCCCATGTCAGGTTTGGGGTTGGAAATCGTCGCCACGGCGGACGACTTTTCGCCGGTGACAGCCGCGTAGAGCGCATCAAGCCGGTCGGCTTCCGCGAGGCATTCAAGTCCCTTGCGCCGCATGAATTGGCGCGCATCGTCGAGAAGATCGGGTTCAGCGATCAGTTCCGGTACCGCGACATATTCCTCGGCGCTTTCGACGAAATAGGACTTCGAGCGCAGATCCCTGACGAGTGGTGCAAAGGCGTCGCACCGATCGGCGAAATCCCCCTGACCCAGCCCATCATCACGATTACGCAAAATGCGCTTAACTTCGGAAATGATCCCGATGCGCAGCATGCGCATCGCGCCTTCCGCCCGTGCCTGCGAGCAGGTCAACGGGAAGGCTTCGCCCATGATGTCATCGGCTATTTTCGGGGCATTGTTGCCAAGCTGGGAGGCCACCTCCCAGACGCGCTCGGCAAAGGCTGCTGACTGACTGTCAAGCATCAAACCACTCCTTGATTTTGGTAAAAGCTTCCGACCCGGCCGCGATGGCGGCGACGTCGAGATGGTGAAACTGGCCGCCCTGAGCCTCGGTCATGCCCTCGCGGGCCAAGGCGAGCGTGTCGTCCGAAGCCCATTCAGCGAAGGCTCGGAACGTGCCGGTGACATGCTGCCAGGCGGCCTGTTGGGGTGTCGGCGGGACATAGAGCGGGTTCCGGCGACTGGGTTTGCGCTCAGGGCGCATTCCCCGCATGGCGGCATCGACCACCATCTTGCGCAGTGCCGCCCGGTTCGGTTCCTCACCACGCTCGAGTTTCTCGTCGAGGGTGCGTCGTACGATGCCCGGTTCAGCCTCTTCCGCGTCGCGGATCAGGCGCGCATCGTGAATGGCTTTGCGCGAAAGGCCGATGTCCGCTGCGGAAGGAACAACCTCGTTTCCCTGCGAAACGAGGTCCGTTCGCACCCCGCTCTTGCCGACCTCACCTTGGGCCTGTGCCATGTCATATTCGTCGGCGAGGCGGCGTTTGGCAGCGGCTTCGATTTCCAACGCATCAGCCTGAGCGCGATGGGCCGCCGCAATCAGATCATCATGCGCGGACTTGGCCCGGCTGAGGCGCGCGGCACGCTTTGCGACATCGTAGGCAAGCCCTGCGGCCTCACGGGCTTCGAGAACTTCCGCCGAGGTCTTCGCATTCGAAAGCATGGTCGCGGCACGATCAATCAAGCCGGGAAGGCTCGGATCGCTCTGGGGGATGGGAAGAAGTGCCGTCACGACGCACCTCCGTTTAAAACGAAACGGAACTTCGGCTTGCCAGTGCGGACGGTCCGGGCGGGTTCGAACCCTTTGCGCCAGCTTTCCGGCAGGGCACCGTATTTGCGCTCGGAGACCGACAGCTTGGTATCGATGAACTCTGCAGGGTCTTCGCCGGCCGAAGCGATGTTCTCGGCGATTTGGGCGAGCTTGACCTGATCCCAGTCGATACGTTTGGGCAGTTCGGCGATCACGGTGACGCCGTCATCCTCGAACCGGATGGTGCCCGTATCCTTGCCTGCGCCATGGCGCGTTGTCTGAGCGCGGTCCGAATATTTCAGGGAAATGGCGCCATCGAGCCAATCTGCGAGAGACTTGGCTTGTGCCAGTTGCTGATCGGCTGCGTCTTTCAGCATCGCCAGCTGATCAGCAGGCAGCGCGGCAATCTCGCCCACCGGCATGTGGGGAATGTCGGCCAGGGTGATGTGGTTTGAAATTGTCATGTCGTCCCCCTTCACGCCGACATCGGGCGATGGGGTTCGTGATCCGCGCCGCGGATCTGTTCGGCCTCGAAGGCCTCGACATCCTCGAGCCGGTAGATCACCCGGCCGCCGAGCTTGATGAATTTCGGGCCTTCGCCCGTCCACCGCCAGCGTTCCAGCGTGCGGTGCGATATATTCCAGCGAGCCGCCAGCTCGATCTGGGAAAGGTGCCTGATCGCCATGTGAACCTCCTTGGGATTTGCGCGAACACTTGCGGGATCACCATGGCGGAGGGGCTGGGAGGCACCGTGGAGGCAGCCGGGAGGCAAAACGGGAGGCAGCGCATATTGATGCCCGAAAAAGAAAAAAGGCCGCCCCGAAGGACGGCCTTTTCATCGAAACGCGCAGGGCAAGATCAAGGTTCGATCCAGCAATTTCCATCGTCGAATTTGATGAACCGCTGCCAATCGGTACGACGGCCAAAAGCCTTCTTCAGAGTATTCACCTGACCACCATACTCAGCCTCTTCAAGGACATGCGCTACGCGAAGGACCGGTGACTTGGCCTCATAGGCCGCGAAGAGCAGTTGCAAGAGCAGACGCTGCTTGTCCCCGCCAAAAGTCAGCATTTCACCCCTATGCCAGACGATGCCGCAGCCATCCGAATGGTCGATCGGGAACTTGCGCTGGACATGACCCGGAAAAACCCGCGCACCAAGCGCAGCTGGTGAAATCGCGAGCTTACCGGGGGCGATTGCAACATCGGCCACGCTGATGACGACATTTCGCTTGTTCACGGTGATCGGGATGCGATCGCCCGGTGTAGACGTCAGGATGACGCGCACCTCGTCTGGTTGTTGGCGCGAGAACCGGGCATCGACAGCCTGCCAGACGGCAGGGTCAGCCAAGCGCCGGGCAAACCAGATTGGCACCGGCGACCTGGCCCCAGCGAGCCGAATGGTGCCGATGTCCCATGCAAAGCCATCGATCAGAGAGACGGGGCGCGCGGGGGCAACGCGTTCGAAGCCAATCAGCATCTTGGCGAACACCCTCTGATAATCGACTACCAAGGCAGCGATCTCAGCGGCATCGACCGCGACCCACCGACCCACGCTGTTGGTATACCCGTACTGCCTGCGCTCGGCGCACCATTCCGCGGGGATGGGCTCATCTTCGAAGTTGTCCATCGCCGTGACGACCGGGATATGCCCGGACGCCACCAAAAGTTCGGCCTCAAGCAACTGATCCGTTGCCCGAGGTGACACTTGCCGCAAGGTCGCTGCCTGCACCTTGGCTGCGCGGGTTTCCATCACCTGCAACAGCATATCGACTGCCCGCTTACTCAATGAGATCACCTAGATCAGCGGTGTCGGTCAGGATGCCCCAGCGGCGCAGATACTTCTCACCGATCAACCGCTCATGCGGGGTCATGTCCTTGAGGTTGCAGCCATGTGGCATGGTCACGGTCAGCGTCAGGGATTTGCCACGCCCACCACCGGGCCCGGGTTGGAACTTGATCGTGAACCGGGCGCGGGTAACAATCCATTCCGGCATCTCCGACGCGATCGACAGGACGTACCCGGTGCTGCCGATGTCGAGCCCGATGCGCTCTTCGGCCATTTCCCAGACAGTGCGGTCGGCACCCGACATGGATTCGAGAATGATCCGTTCGTTGGGTTGACCGACCTCCATCAAGCGCAGTTCTTTCACGGTAACGCCGACGATTCCGTCTTCGACGTCGGTCGGGAAGTCGAAGGGCTTCAGCAACATGCTGAGATCGTATTCCCGAAGCGGGATCGGCTTTTCCTTGAAATCGATGCCAAGCAGGTCCCGCGCCATATAGGCCGTCAGATCCCTCCGGTCTTCCAGCGTATTGGCCACAACCTCGATGACGCCGGTATCCGCCTCATAGGTCAGCGACGCTTCGAACACCGGCTTCACAATCCGACGCGACAGCGTGCTGTTCGCGTCGAACCCCAGCATGTCTTCGGGGCGGCCTTCCCGGTAAACGGCAACCTGAACCAGGTCGCATTCCTGATCTTCGAGGATAACGCGGTGCCGGTCGAAAATATCGACATGCACATGCGGGGTGTCGAAGCGGTCGCGGATCGCCTTGGTAAAGGCGGCAACAGAAATCGGATCGCGGCGAACGGCGCAGTCCTTCTCGACCTCAAAGCCATTCCACGACCGCGTCCGACGGCGCTCGTCGTTGTAGCGCACCTCTTCCGCGAGGCGGAAACGGTCGTTCTCGTTCAGAAAGACCCAGAGCGACCGATTGTTGGCCCCCTCGAGCGTGTCAAAGACGGAGCGGTTCTGGACGACGTTTTGCAGGGCATTTTGCCCGGGCTCATCCGCCAGCGCCGCAACGCGGCCAGCATCAAGGACAACGCGCTGCTTTTCATCATCGGTCATGCCGTCCACCGCTTTGATGAGCGGTTCGACGATCTCGGCCTCGGGCTTTGTCCAGTCGACGGGAGCGAGCGACGTGAACCCGCCAGCCGTGAAGTAATCCTTCAGGCGGACAACAGGGGTTTTGCGGAGGAAGGCGGAAATAGCAGTCATGGGCAGACCTTTCGAGACCGGGAGCAGGGAGAATCGGCGCATCGCGATACGCAGACGTTCGATATATACCGAACAAATCGCCGAGTCTACTTGCGCGGCACGTTTTTGTTCGGCATATCGAACAAGTGTCCTGAACCCAAGGAAAACAAGGATGAAACGATGACCACGTCCCTCGGCGCGAAGATCAAACGCCATCGCCAGGAAAAGGGATATTCCCTCGACAAGCTCGCCGAGCTTACCGACTCGAGCAAGAGCTACATCTGGGAACTCGAGAACAGAGACACAAGAAAACCTTCCGGGGAAAAGTTGACCCGCATCGCCCAAGCCCTCGAGGTCACGACCGATTACCTGCTCGACGAGAGCGAGGAGCCCAGTGATCAGGTTCTGAAGGAGGCCTTCTTCCGCAAATTCAGCAAGCTCGATCCCCAGGATCAGGAAAAGATTAGTCAGATGATCGATGCGTGGGGGAAGAAGGATTGAGCCTGCCGACGACGCCGCAGAGATGGGCCAACCGCCTGACCAAGATCTTGTCCGTGCATCAGGCTGTGCACGGGCTCCCGCGCTTCCCCATCGACGTGGCGGCACTGGCGCAGGATTTCTCACGGCAGGTCTTTCCTGACGCGCCGATCACGATGGTCGGGGGGCTGGACCTGTCGAAGGGCGTCGAGGGCATGCTGATGCCGCGCGGCGACGGCTCTGGCGAGTGGGGCATCATCTACAATGAGACCATCCGTTCCCCAGGTCGGCGCAACTTCACGCTAGCACATGAACTGGGCCACTATTTGCTCCACAGACATGCCCATCCCAGCGGCCTCGAGTGCACCAACCGCAACATGGCGGACTGGGACGAGCGCAGGAACAAGATCGAAGGCGAGGCAAATACCTTCGCCTCCTACCTCTTGATGCCGCTTGATGATTTCCGCGCGCAGATCAAGGGGCGGGCAATCGACATCGACATGATGACCGAGTTGTCGGACCGCTATGCCGTGTCGCTGACCGCGGCGATCCTTAAGTGGATGACCATCACCGACAAGCGGGCCATGATCGTGGTCGGCAATGAAGGCTTCATCGATTGGGCCTGGTCCAGCGAACCGCTGTTTAAATCCGGCGTCTTCTATCGCGCGAGGCAGGAAGTGACTGAGTTGCCAGAAGCCTCGCTGGCCGCGCAGCAAGTGGACTGGGATACGGGCCGCCATGGCCACCACCATCCGGCAGGTGTCTGGGCCGGTACCGAGCCGGTGCGCGAAATGACCGTGTTCTCGCCGGGCAACGATATGTCGATTTCACTGCTGCTCTATCCCGACCGCGCGCCGTCGCGGTGGGAGATGGCCGAGCTCGAGGAAGAGCCGACACTCGACACATTCGACAAGTTCATGGGCGGCGACGCGCGCTGATTCGCGCCCTGAACAGTCTGAATCAGCCATGGGGGTGACGGGGCGCGTGCGCAGATTTGCGCGGCGCTGCGAACAGGTCGATACTGTCCACAAAATACTGAAAAGCTTGTGTTTTCCTGATTTCGCGATACCTTCTGGGCATCATCCCAATCGCGAAAAGTCGCCATGTCACACCTACCAGAAACCCCGATTTCGGGGCCCAATCCCCTATGCCCTGAGCGCATGTCATCCGAGGCGCGCCTTGCCGAGATCGGCCGGATCCTGGCTGCTGGGGTCATCCGGCTGAACGCTGCACAGTCCAGCGGTTTATCTGCCGAGAACGGAGACAGTTTCGTGGACTTCTCGCCACGAAAGAGCGGTGGTCGTCGTGCAAAACGCATCCGCATCGGAGGAATTCATGAAGCATCACAATAAGATAAGCCCTGCGCAGCCAGGGCATGATCCAAACCTGGACCAGACGGTGCTGTCGCGCCTGGCCGCCCTGAAGGCAATGTCAGTCAAGGAGTTGAAAGCCGAATGGGAAAAGCTCCTCAGCACCTCAGCGCCGAACAACAGCAGAGCGTTCCTTGAGCTGCGGATTGCGTATCGGCTTCAGGAACTGACCTACGGCGGCCCCGACCGGGACACGCGGCGTATGCTGGACCTGCTGGCCGACGAGGTCGAAGGCCACGCCCGGCGCAAGCACCAGATCGCCGATCCCCGCAATCCCGTGACGGGCACGAAGCTGCTGCGCGAATGGGACGGCGTCGAGCACACCGTGACCGTGCTGAAGGACGGCTTCGACTGGCAGGGGCGCAAGTTCAAATCGCTCTCCGCCGTCGCCCGCGAAATCACTAGCACCCGTTGGAACGGGTACCGCTTCTTCGGCCTGCGCGAGCGCAAGCGGGAGGAGGCATGATGCAAATGGACAGTCGCCCGAACCGCCGCCTGCGCTGCGCCATCTACACCCGCAAGTCGAGCGAGGAAGGGCTCGACATGGAATTCAACAGTCTGGACGCGCAGCGGGAGGCTTGCGAGGCGTACATCGCCAGCCAGAAATCCGAGGGCTGGGTCGCCACGCGCGAACGCTATGACGATGGCGGTTTCTCTGGGGGCAATCTGGACCGCCCCGGCCTGAAGCAGTTGCTGGCCGACATCGACGACGGGCTGATCGACGTCGTGGTGGTCTACAAGATCGACCGCCTGTCGCGCTCGTTGATGGATTTTTCCAAGCTGGTCGAGGTGTTCGACCGCAACGGCGTGACCTTCGTCTCGGTGACGCAATCCTTCAACACGACCACATCGATGGGAAGGCTGACGCTAAACATTCTGCTCAGCTTCGCCCAGTTCGAGCGCGAGGTCATCGGCGAACGCATCCGCGACAAGGTGGCAGCCTCGCGCAAGCGGGGGATCTGGATGGGGGGCTATGTGCCCCTCGGATATGATGTGCAGGAGCGCAAGTTGGTAGTGAACGAGGCCGAGGCCGCCAACGTGCGGCGAATCTTCCAGCGGTTCATT
>JAQCLA010000069.1 GCA_027592105.1 Pseudomonadota bacterium
CAGGTCAAAGGCCGGCGGCGGTTCGCCCAGCATGTAGCTGCGCACGGCGGGGCCATAGACCAGATCCTTGGCGCGCAGATAGGAGAAGGTCTTGGACATGTAATGGCTGTCCAGATACCCCTCGGCCTCCACCTGGCGCTCGATGGCATCGACGAAATCGCTATCAAGAAAGGGCGTAAACTCACCCTGATCGCTGAAATCGGTTAGCGTGGTAAAGAAGGTGGCCGATTTCACCCGCGCTTGCCCCCGCTTGGCCTTGAGCGCGAGGGTGAGCGCCAAGGTCGTGCCCGCCACGCAATAGCCCACGGCATTAACCTGATCTTGGCCCGTCACGGCGCAGGCGACATCGATCGCCTTAAGGTAGCCATCTTCGATGTAGGTCTCAAAGCCTGTCTCGGCATAGCTGGCATCGGGGTTTTTCCAGCTGACCACGAAAAGCGTATAGCCCTGATCGACGATCCATTGGATGAGCGAGTTTTGCGGCTTAAGATCGAGAATGTAGAATTTGTTGATCCATGGCGGAAAGATCACCAAGGGCGTCGCGCGCACCTTTTCCGTGGTGGCCGCATATTGGATTAGCTCGAACATCTGGTTGCGAAACACTACAGCGCCCTTGGCAGTGGCCAAATTCTCGCCGACGTGAAAGGCTGTCGGGTCGGCCAGCACCGGCAAAATCTCACCATGGCGCGCCTCAAGATCGCACACGAGGTTTTCAAGCCCCTTCACAAGGCTTTCACCATCGGTCTGAACGGCTTTTTCCAAGGCATCGGGATTGGTGGCCAGATAATTGGTCGGCGCGAAAAGATCGATGATTTGGCCCGCGAAGAACTCGATCTTCCTTTTGTCGCGAGGGCTGAGCCCCTCGAGCTCCGCAACAGCGCTGCGCATCGCGTCGGCCGAGATCATATATTGCGTCTTGATCGTATGGAAAAACGGATGCGTCTGCCACAGCGGATTGGAAAAGCGCTTGTCTTGCGGCTGTGCCTCGGTGGCGGGCAAGGCGAAATGACCCTGCGACAGTTCCTTTTGCAACTCCATGTACTGCGTCAAGGTTTGCGACCAATAGCTGACTTGGCGCTCCATCAGCTTGGCGGGGTTTGTCAGCGCCTCTTGCCAGATCGCCATGCCGGTCTTGAGCATCAGATCTTGCCCCGGCCCTTCAAGCCCCGCATCGCCGGGCTTGCGCGCACTCAGTGCTGCGACCAAGCGTTTGGAAAGCGCTTCCATCCGCGCAAGGTTCTGGTTGAGACGTTCAAGGCTCTCGCCAGTATCCCGCTCTTCGGTTTCGTCGCGTGCCACCTTGATTTCGCCTTCTTAGTGGTTCACTTAATCCTAGCGGAGCCAAGGTGAGGTGGCAAAGCGACGAATTGATCCGGGGCCGTGCGATAGCTACGGATCTTCAGGCAGGAGACGTCTATGCGATACATGCTCACCTATGACCTCATGGAATCTATGCGTGTGACCAACCAATGGATGGGGTCAACCGCACGCGCCATGTGTTCTTACCCACAATTGGGGCTTTTTGCCAATCCTTGGATCAAAATGACCGCTGCTTGGGGCGAAGTGGCCGAGCGCAGCTTTGCACGCATGGCAATCAAGCCCGATTGGGGGATCCACTCGATCCCCGCCGATGATGGGCGCGACCACACGATCACGGTCGAGCCGGTGCGCGAATTGCCCTTTGGCGATCTGATCCGCTTCAACGTGCATGGCCGCGCGCCGACAGGGCGCAAGGTGCTGTTGGTGGCACCGATGTCAGGCCATTACGCGACATTATTGCGCTCGACAGTGCTCAGCTTGCTGCCCGATTGCGATGTCTTTGTCACCGACTGGCACAATGCGCGCGATATCCCGGTCAGCGCGGGCAAGTTCGATATCGAGGATTACACCCTCTATCTGGTTGATTTCCTGCGTGTGATGGGCCCAGATACCCATGTCATCGCGGTCTGTCAGCCCGCCCCCTTGGCCTTGGCGGCCACGGCCTATCTGGCCGAAGAAGACCCCGAGGCGCAGCCGCGTTCGCTGACCTTGATCGGCGGGCCGATCAACCCCGACGCTGCCGCGACCGATGTCACTGATTTCGGCCGCCGCGTGACGATGGGCCAGTTGGAACGTAGCGTGATCCAGCGCGTCGGCTTCAAATATGCCGGTGCGGGCCGGTCGGTCTATCCGGGGCTGCAGCAGCTCTCGTCCTTCATGGCGATGAACGCAGAAAAGCACACAACCGCCTTTGCCGAGCAGATCATGCGCGTGGCCAAGGGCGAAGCGGGCGATCACGACAAGCACAACAAATTCTACGACGAATACCTCGCCGTGATGGATATGACGGCCGAATTCTACCTCTCGACGGTCGAGCGTATCTTCAAGGGTCTGGAAATCGCCGAGAACCGCTTTTCAGTAGCGGGCAAGATGGTGGATATCGGCAAGATCACCACAGCCGCGGTCAAGACCGTCGAGGGTGGCAAAGACGATATCTCGGCCCCCGGCCAATGCGTCGCCGCGCTTGATCTATGCACGGGCCTGCCTGCGCATCTCAAGGCATCTTATCTTGAGCCCGAGGCAGGGCATTACGGGATTTTCGCAGGCAAAAGCTGGCGCAATCGCATCCGGCCCTTGGTGCTTACTTTCATCGACGCCCATTCTGACGGTGCCAAGCCAGCGGTGCGCGCGGTCAAGTAGGCGCAAGCGCCCCGGTCTTTGGGCCAGGGTCAAAAACGCCATGTCAGCGAAAGCCGTAATACGCTGCTATCGATCGTAAAGTCACCTTGGCATAGCGGGCCAGAAGCGCTGCAATCTGGCCATTGGTTTCGATCGGGGCCTTGGCATCAGGCGCAGGTGATTGCATGGGCGGTGCCCCGGTCGGCGTCTCGGTCTGGGCAGGATCGGCGCAACAGGCGCGCGCCCTCAGGCTGCGCAATCGCCCGATGGGCAGCATTGACGGGCATCAAGCGGTGACTGGGAGGCGGTGACCCAAACCGAGGGCGACGCGGGAGAACTGGGGACATCTCAACCGCGTCGCCCCCGTGGTCCGGGGCAGGACCGAACCCGCCACGATCTGGTCGTATGATCTCGGGGGTTACCCCGATACACCGTTGCCAAACCGCGGCGGATCAGCCCGATGAGGTTCATAGCGGGTCAGGTGGTCTTGGCTGCTACCCTTTCACCTTGCGGTGCTCCGATTGCGGCCATGTCCTTTCCTGCTTCCCTCATCGAGAACTTCATACTGCCCAAGGGAGGCGAATCGCGCATTGACGGCGCGCAAGGCCCAGCGGCCCTGCCCCTTTGCGGGTGGCGCGAAACTTTCGTGTGATTGCCGCCAAAGGATGACCCACCCATAGTGGAAGGCGATGACACGATCCCAACAGGGATCGCATCCAACCGGGGGGCGAAATGGCAAAGGCGAAGGATCAGTGGCGGCGCCTTTTGGAGGTCACCGTTGCGCTGGAGATCGCCAAGACCGAACGCGACGCCTATCGCGGGCGCCTCGACGAGATGCGAGAACAGCTTTCCGCCGCAACCACCCGCGCCGAGCGCGCCGAAGAACGATTGGCCGAGACCACGCGCATGCTCTTCGATCTGAGCCGCGACGCGGTCGCGGTTCGTCCGCAATCGAGCGCGACCGAGGTGATGGTCGAGGGGCGCAGCGTGCTGCGCCTGAGCCGCCCCATCGGCATGGAGGCCCCGCGCGAATTGCGCTGGCCCCAGGGATAAAGGCTTGCGTCTTGAATCACTGCGCCGCTTTGCCTAAGCGATTAGGCAATCCATGAGACCGTCGCCGCCGAAGGAGCGCCCGCGCATGACCCTTTTCAGCGACCCGCGGCAAATCGATGTCATCGCGCCGAATTTCAAGCGCCGCCTCTCAGGGGTGACATCGACCATCGTACGGCTTGTGCCGATCCAAGCCCAAGATATCGCCATCGCCGCCGTAGGCCCCGTCTTGCCCGACCATGTGCCGCAGATCCGCCTGCGCGATCTGATCACCCTACCCCGCCGCGGCCCGCATGGCGCGCGCGTCTGGCATGCCCGCCGCAACACCGAGATGCTGGGCGGCTTGGCGCTGAAACATCTGTTGGGCAAGAAGCTGAAGCTCGTGTTCACCTCGGCCTCGCAACGTCACCACACATGGCTGACCAAGGCGCTGATCGCGCGCATGGATGCGGTCATTGCCACATCGGCGCGTACCGCCGCCTATCTGGAGCGCCCGGCCACCGTCATCTTGCACGGGATCGATGCCGAAAGCTTTCATCCGCCCAAAGACCGTGCCGCGATCCGGCGCGCGTTGAACCTGCCTGAAGATGGGGTCTTGATCGGCTGTTACGGTCGCATCCGCGCGCAAAAAGGCACCGATGCCTTTGTCGATGCGATGATCGCGGCCTTGCGCGACCGCCCCGATGCGCGCGCGCTGGTGATGGGGCGGGCCTTGGACAAATACGCCGATTTCGCCCGCGATCTGGAAGCCCGCGTGGCGCAGGCGGGCATGACCGAGCGGATCTTGTTCCGCCCCGAGGTGCCAGTCTGGGAGATGCCACAATGGTACCAAGCGCTTGATCTGTTCGTCGCACCGCAACGCTGGGAGGGCTTTGGGCTGACCCCGCTTGAAGCCATGGCCTGCGGCGTGCCAGTCGTGGCCACCACCGTCGGTGCCTTCGAGGAGTTGGTGGCCGATGGCCAGACCGGTTTCCTGGTTCCACCGGATGCGCCGGATGCCATTGCCACGGCCACAGCGCAGCTTTTGGATAACCCGCAGCTGCGCGCCCAGCAGTCCATCGCCGCGCGCAGCCATATCGAGACAGGATTTCGCATCGCAGACGAAGCAGCAGCGATCACTGCGGTCTATCGCGGATTGTTGGGTCGGGGTGGCTAAGCTAGACCTCTAGGCACATATTGTGCGAGACAAAAGATCGTCGCGAACGATTGAGAGCTTGGGCACACCCCGCGATACCCGCTTTACGCCAAAAGCCGATGGTCAGGTCAGTTTCAGTTCAAAGACCACGCATGAAGTAGAGCGTACTGTTCCATTTTCGTCGCCAAGAAAACTTGGGCAAATCTTTGCCAATCCATGGATTTGAGGTGGTCAATAAATTGCTCCACCTCTAGGCTCATTGCGTGTCGTCGAGCATCTGGGGAGATGGTCGGCTGGGGGAGTTAGCTGCCGTAGCATGAAGACGAGTCAGACTTCGATGGCGCCGCGCATACGGCGGGCCGCAGCCGTAACGAAAGGCGTGGCAGCAATCGCTTTGGCGACAGGCTTTTCTGTTGCTGCATTCTTGTCGACAGGCTTTGCACAGGACGGTGAAGATTTTGCCGGCAGCTTTCTGGTCGCAGACCAGATGTCCTATGACCGGGCGAACGACACGATCGAGGCCCACGGCAATGTCGAGGTTTTCCATGATGGCATAAAGCTGACCGCGCCATCGGTCGTCTATGACGGCATTTCCGGACGCGTCTCAGTCGCCGGGCCCATCGTCCTTTTTGACGAGGCAAGCGGATCAACCACTTTCGGAGAGTTTGCTGACCTCTCTGCCGATATGCAGAATTTCGTCATATCCGCCGCCCGGCATATCCTTGCGGATGAGCTTCAAGTTGCTTCACAGCACATGGAACGGCGCGAAGGGCGTTACACCGAATGGACGCCGATCGTGGCTTCTTATTGCCAAGTCTGCGAGGACCGCCCCACGCCGCTATGGGAAATCCGCGCGCAACGCGCAACGCATGACCAGATCGAGCGGATGATTTACTTTCGCCACGCCCAGTTCCGCGTTGCCGGGGTTCCCCTCGCCTACACGCCATATCTGAGCATGCCCGATCCAACAGTCGCGCGCGCGACAGGGTTTGTGAGGTCATCGATACGCTCAAGCACCGCGACTGGTACGACATTGCGCTTGCCATATTTCATTGTAACCGGCGACCATTCCGACCTCACGCTTACCCCGGGCATCACGATTGCAGGCAACGTGAACCCCATCAACACGCTTGAAGGCCGCTACAGGCAGTCGCTTGCCTATGGCGACTTTGAAATCAACGCAGCAATCAGCCGGGACAACCTCACCAACGTGCGCGACCGCGGCTACCTTTTTGCCAATGGTGGGTTTTCCTACCCCTCAGGCTGGAACCTTTCCTTCCAACTCCAGACGGCCAGCGACCGCCAGTATCTTCAAAACTATAACTTCTTCAACGGCAGCACCCGAACCTTCACGGGGGAGGTTTTGAATTTCGCCACATCGACGCTTGTCTCCAACCTCAATATCAGCCGCATCCGCTCAGATGAGATCGTGCAGTTCAACGCGACTTTTCTCGACACGCTACAAGCACCCACCACAACAACCGATCACCCTAGCCGTACGATCGATGGGGAATATGCCCGTTGGTTTGAACTTAATGGCATCCCTGGCGATTTCTTGTTCAACACGATCGCACAGTCCGATTACAACGAATATGGCCCCAATAATTCGCGGCAGCGGGATATCGCGCGCGCCTTTACTGGCCTGAAATGGAGTGAGACGTGGAGCCTTGGCGGCGGGCTGCTTCTCGACACAGAACTGGCAAGTTTTGGCGATTTCTACAGAATTCGCGATGATGCAACGCTCCCGCCAAACCAGTCATCCACCAGCGCGCTGGCTGTTGGGACGCTCCGTTGGCCTTTCGATTGGACCACGGCAGGCGCAACACGCCATAGCTTCGAGCCATACATCCGCCAATTGGCCTATGACACAGAGACGATGCGCATCCCCGATGTCGACGGCACCATCGACGCCTTCGATCCAAATGGGCGCTTTGGATTGAACCGTTTCCGCCGCTTTGACAGGAACCGCGACCTAGCGCTCACCGACATCGGGGCCTCTTACATGGCCTATTTCCCTAATGGCTGGTCGCTTGGTGGCCGCATCGAGCAAGATTTTTTCTGGAACACGGCACCGGGAGAATACGATGGTGGGCGGCTTTACACCGCGAATATCGGGTACCGGTCTGGTGGCCTATCCTTTAGCGGAAGCCGCGGCTTCAACGAGGATTTTTTCGCCGTCTCAGACAGCATTGCCGCGAACTACAGTTGGGACAGCGGCAGCATCGGCGCGAATTACAGCAAGATTGGCCTTGACCCGGTTTTGAGCACGACATCGAGAACCAACCTTTTCTCGGCGCATGCGCGCGTTGACGTGAACGACAGCCTCACGCTTCGTTCAAGCGTCACACGAGATACCGAGGCAACGGATGCAAGCTTTGCCTCGGCAGGGATTGATTTCGACGATGGCATTGATTGGCGCTCAAGCATCGCCGCGAGCTATAGCATTGATGACGGGGAATTTGACCGTCAGGACTTCTCAATTGGTCGCACGATGGACTGGGGTGGCGATCTGAGTTTTTTCTACAACTTCGACCGCGAAGAGCGGCGCGTTGTCGGCATCGACCTTGTGTATATGAACGAATGCATCCTTGTTGACAGCCAAATTCTCCGCCGACGCTCGGTCATCGACGACGCAGAGAGCGCGATTGAGTTGTCGGTCTCTGTCGAATTTGGCAACTTCGATGGACCGAGCGGAAGGCGCTGCCGCTGATGACGTGCGGCTAACGCACCTCAGATCACAGCCAGCACGCGGCGGCCGATGACACCCCTTTCGGCCAGTAGAAGGCGGTTCACGTCTTGGCGCGTGATAATCCCTCTTTTTGCGAGAAACACCCACCCTTTCGAAGCTGCGATCGCTTCTCTGACCGACGCCAAATCGCGATCAGGCGACGGCGGCAGAATGATGACAACACCGCCATCCTTGCCGAGCCTTGCCATGACATCGCCCAGTTGCCTTGGCGCACAGCGGTATATTGGGATACCAGACCCATCATCCAAGACCGAGACGCCATCGCCGAATTCATCGGCGGTCGAACTTCCCGACCCGCGCGCGGCAAGGTCGACGACTGCGACGGGTGTGTCAGAACGCGCGAACTCAGATGCCAAACCCAGAGCGGAGGACAGCAGCATGTCGTCAGAGGCAGGGCCGGTCACGACAATACCGCCACCTTCAAACTCCCCGAACGAGACCCTGACCTCTTGCCAAAAAGCGTGACCGGCGGCGTCGATAATGTCGTTGCCGCGCGCCACGATGGCATCGCCACCACCAAAGGCACCGGCAATCGCACCCACGCTGTGAAGCTTGCCTCGACGCATAGAAAACACAATGGCCGCGCCAATGCCAACGAATATGCCCAAGACACCGCCCAACGCCACGATGAGTGCCCTCCTCGGCGCGATCTGTTCGAGCGGCAATGATGCCGGACGGTCAATCACCGCCACGGCAAGACCCGCCGCGACGTGCCGCTCCAATGACTGTAGCTGCGCCTGAATTGATGAACGCTCCAACGATATCAGGGCCTCTGACTGTGACATCCCGGCAGTTGGTGCAGGTAATGTCGCAAGGCGTAGCCGCAGGTCGCTATCCAGCCGCGTGTAGTTCTCCGATGCGCGCAAAGCGACCTCTGATGCCACAAATTCAACGATGGCATTCGCGATCTCGACCGCACGACGATCGCTAGAGTGCGTCACAGACACAACGGCAGTTATTCCGCTGGCCTCCACGCCGACGGCGTCGTCGAAACGACGCCTGGCCTCTTCCTCTGCGAAATCGCCTTCGCGGGCAAAGTCGTCATCCGCAAGCAGGTTCAGTGACACATCGAGCGATGCAAAGCCCGCGGGTGTGGAAACAAGCGCCGCAGCGTCTGCAATGGCATCGCCAAGCGTGACTGGGCAGGCAATGGAATTGGGACAGTAGGCACCAGCAATGCCACGCAAGGATGCCTCCGCACGGTACTGCGAAGGCGCGATTGCAAATGCGTAGACAGCGGAAAACAGAACCGCCCCGACGAAGACGGAGGCCACGACGCGCCACCCACCAAAAATCGTGAGGAGGAGCTCCCCCAAGTCGATTTCATCGTCAAACTGCCTGCCTTCAATTTCAATAGCACGCACTCAAAATCTCCAACTCAGCAAAGCTTCACGATAGCGAAACCCGGAAGCCAAGGCATCTCAGCCGCGCACAACATCAAAGATCGACAAAGCTTTGCGAAACACTGTTTGCCCGACCTCCTTGTATCGCTAGATTGAGATTGCCAGCCGTTCCCGCAACCGACGCGGCCAGGACTTAAAGCAAGAAAGCAATTGTTGGGTTTCGTCCTTTTCAATCTTGCTTCGATTTCAACAACTGATCGCACATTTCGTGACCGGGTTTGAACGAACTGTTAGGTCAGAGTGATACGATCAGGACCATTATTCGGTAGCCAGTTGTGGACGGACAGCCCCCCGCCCTGATAACGAGCTAGACAAAGTTGCATGCTCACCATACTTCACCGTAAACATAGATAAAATTTGACGACAAGAAAGGTCTATCATTGATTACGAAACTTTCGCAAGGCCTCTTCCTCCTGTCGCGCGAGGCCAAGCGATCAATTCAGGTGACTTTTGACGCGCTTGCCATCGCTTTTTGCTTCTGGCTTGCCATGGTGCTGCGGCTTGATGGGATCTTCTCGACGCTGAGACCGCAAACTTGGTCAGTCCTTCTCGCGGTAGTGCCGGTAACGATCGGTGCCTTCATCTCGCTTGGCCTTTACCGCGCTGTGGTGCGCTACATGGCCGACCATGCTCTCAAGGTCATTTCCCTCGGCGTTGCCATCTCCGCGGTGACCATGTTTTTGGTCAGTCAGGCGCTTGACCTTGGCGTGCCGCGCTCTGTTCCTGCGATCTACTTTACGCTTCTGCTCATCATGGTTGGCGGCACGCGCTTCATCATGCGCTCCATCTACCTGTCCGCCAAGGATGAGGGCCGCGCGCCGGTGTTGATCTATGGCGCGGGCGAGGCGGGGAGGCAGCTGCTTCAAGCACTCGACCAGAGCCGCAACTACCGCCCCGCCATTTTCGTTGATGACAATGCGGCAGTGCATGGATCGGAAATCGGCGGCGTGCGCGTGATTGCACCATTGCACGCCGCAGAACAGATCGCGCGACTGGGCGTGAAGACAGCCCTGTTGGCGATATCGGATGCACACCCTGAGGGCCGCAGACGTGCAGCAAAGATGCTAACGGACTTAGGTCTCGAAGTGCGGGTGATCCCCAGCGTGGCCGACATCGTCTCTGGGCGGGTCCGCATTTCAGAGCTGAGGCGCGTCAAAGTCGAGGAACTCTTGGGCCGCGAGCCCGTGCCACCGATTCCTGCGCTGATGTCGAAAACGACATCGGGCAAGTCGGTCATGGTGACAGGCGCGGGTGGCTCTATCGGCAGCGAGTTGTGCCGCCAAATTCTCGAGCAAGGTCCGAAGCGCCTCGTGCTATTTGATTCCTCGGAGTATGCGCTCTACCGCATCCACGAGGATCTGTTGGAGAAGACGGCTGCATCCGGGTCGCAGTGTGAGATTGTGCCGGTGCTTGGATCAGTCGTCCGCAAGGATCTCATCTCCCGGACAATTCGGGAAAACGGTGTCGAGACGCTCTTCCACGCAGCAGCCTACAAGC